>JBAXNN010000065.1:0-1579 GCA_037133755.1 Thermoleophilia bacterium | reverse complement strand
GGGTCGGCGAGCTCGACGGTGTGCCGGTGGCCTGCACCTCAACTGGGATCGGTTGCCCCTCCACGGCGATCGCTGCTGAAGAGCTCCATGCGATTGGCGCAGACACGTTTATTCGCGTCGGAACGTCGGGTGGCATGCAGCCAGGGATGCAGACGGGTGACCTCGCCGTGATTAGCGGGGCGATTCGCGACGAGGGGACAAGCAGCCACTACCTGCCGATGGAGTTCCCTGCCGTGGCCGATCTCGATGTGGTGCTCGCGATGCGCGATGCGGCGCGCGAGCGAAACGTGCGCCATCGCGTTGGTGTGGCGCAGTCGAAGGATTCGTTCTACGGCGAGGTTGAGCCGGAGCGCATGCCGATCTCTGAGGACCTCGCCCGGCGCTGGAAGGCATGGATCGGCGGCGGTGCGATTAGCTCTGAGATGGAGTCGGCCACCCTCTTCATCGTTGCGGCGACCCTGCGCGCACGCGCGGGCGGCATCATGGTCTGCGTGGGCAGCCCCTCCATGACCCACGAGGAGTCGCAGGCTTCGATGAAGAACTTCTCAATTGACCCGGTGATCGACACGGCCGTACATGGCCTGCGCCTGCTCATCGCCCGAGATCGCGCCGACGAGGCGTAACCGCGTGGCGGACTCAGGGCTCCTCTTCGACCCAACTGACGCAGCCACTGCACTCGATCCCTTCCCCGCCTATGCCCGCCTGCGGGAGCACGGCCCGGTCTGGCACTCGCCGCAGAGCGGGATTCACTTCATCACCCGCCACGCCGACGTGCACGCCGCGTGGCGCGATAAACGCCTCGGCTCGGACTTCTCGCAGCGCTACACCGCCGAAGAGTTCATTCGCGACCCGGCCGACCTGCAGCCGTGGCGCGACGATCGCTATGCCGACTTCAAGGCGTTCGAGCGCTGGGACATGATCGCCCTTGAACCGCCCGATCACACCAAGCTGCGCCGCCTGGTGACGACCGCCTTCACGCCACGCTCGATTGAGGCACAGCGTGGGCCGGCGAGTCGCCTCATTAGCGAGCGCATCGCCGCGGCACGCGAGCGCGGCAGCCTCGACCTGGTGCAGGACCTGGCCGAGCCACTCTCGCTCACGATCATCTGTGAGCTGATCGGCGTGCCCGAGCCCGACCGCATGCGCATCCTGGCCCTCTCCCACGACGTGGTCTCCATGTACGAGCCATTGCCATCAGACGCGGTGAAGGATCGCGCCAACCTTGCCGTGCGAGAGTTCGCCGCCTACACCGCAGATCTGATTCGCGCCCGTCGCCGCCAGCCAGCCGACGACCTGCTCACCGGCCTCATCGACGCCACCGTCGATGGTGAACACCTCAGCGACGAGCAGGTGATCTCTACGGTGATGGTGCTCCTGATGGCTGGCCACGAGGCGTCAGTAAATGCCGCGTCTAATGGCGTCGCGGCCTTTGCTGCGCATCCCGATCAATGGCAGCTGCTGCGCACTGGGGCAGGGCCGATGAAGAGCGCGATCGAAGAGATCCTGCGCTGGGATCCGCCACTGCAGTTATTTCAACGCTGGGTACTCGTCGACGGGTTTGAGGTGCGCGGTGCGCAGA
>JBAXNN010000064.1:0-1587 GCA_037133755.1 Thermoleophilia bacterium | reverse complement strand
CGCCCATCGTCTTGCCCAGCGGCGTCTCGGTCAGCGCGGCCGCGAGCATCGCGCCCACGATCACGATCGCCGAGACCGCGTTGGTCACCGCCATCAGCGGCGTGTGCAGTGCGGGCGTGACGTTCCAGACCACGTGGTAGCCGACGTAGATGGCCAGCACGAAGATCGTCAGGTTGACGACGGTATGACTGATCGCTTCCATGTTCAGGCCCTCAGCACCTGACCGTCGCGCGCGACGAGGCAGGCCTTGACGATGTCGTCCTCGAGGTCGATCTTCAACGTGCCCTCGGCGGTGACGACGAGCTTCATGAAGTCGATGACGTTGCGTGCGTAGAGCGCCGACGCGTCGGCCGCGACGCGCGCGGGCAGGTTGGTCTCGCCCACGATGTGCACGCCGTGCTTCACCACGGTCTGCCCGGCCTCCGACAGCGGGCAGTTGCCGCCCTGCTCGACGGCCATGTCGACGATCACCGAGCCCGGCTTCATCGACTTCACCATGTCCTCGGTGACCAGCACCGGCGCCTTGCGGCCCGGGATCAGCGCGGTGGTGATGACGATGTCGGCCTGCTTCACGCGTTCGGCCACGGCTGCGGCCTGCCGCTTCATCCAGGCCTCGGGCATCGGGCGCGCGTAGCCGCCCACGCCCTTCGCGATCTCGCGCTCCTCGTCGGTCTCGTAGGGCACGTCGATGAACTTCGCGCCCAGCGACTCGACCTGCTCCTTGACCGGCGGCCGCACGTCGGAGGCCTCGATCACCGCGCCCAGGCGCTTGGCGGTCGCGATGGCCTGCAGGCCCGCGACGCCGACGCCCAGGATCACGACGCGCGCGGCCTTCACCGTGCCCGCCGCGGTCATCAGCATCGGCATGAAGCGCTGGTAGGTGTTGGCGGCGACCATCACCGCCTTGTAGCCGGCGATGTTGGCCTGCGACGAGAGCACGTCCATGCTCTGCGCGCGGGTGGTCCGCGGCGCGGCCTCGAGGGCGAACGCGGTCAGCGTGGCGGCGGCCATCTGCTCGAGGCCGGCACGGTCGAAGGGCTCGAGCATGCCGACGACGGCGGTGCCCGGCTTCATCAGCGCGATCTCGTCGGGGGACGGGCGGCGCACCTTCAGCACCATCTCGGCGGCGAAGGCCGCGGCGGCGTCGACGATGGTGGCGCCGACGGCCTCGTAGGCCGCATCGGGCACGCTCGCGCCGACGCCGGCGCCGGCCTGCACCAGGACCTCGTGCTTGGCGGCCACCAGCTTCTTGACCGTCTCCGGCGTCGCGGCGACGCGCGACTCGCCGGCTCGGGTCTCGGCCGGCACTCCGATTCTCATTGGGGGTTCTCCGGGGGCGAAGCCCGGGAGGATACCGCGCCGCCGGCCCGCGGACCCGCTAGTGCGGACTCGCAGGTCGGGATTGCCGGCCGACTAGAATGCGGAATGGGCTACTGGAAACCGAATTCGACGGTCGCCGCCGTCGTCGAGCGCGACGGCCGGCTGCTGATGGTCGAGGAGCACACCTCGGACGGGCTGCGGCTGAACCAGCCCGCCGGCCACCTCGATCCGGGCGAGTCGCTCGCGCAGGCGGCGGTCCGCGAGACC
>JBAXNN010000063.1:0-1613 GCA_037133755.1 Thermoleophilia bacterium | reverse complement strand
CTCGGGGAACCCGAGCGGCATGCCGTTGAGCTTCAGGAACGTGTACTCCTGCTCGATTCCGAAGATCATCTCGTGCTTGGCGTACTTCTTCGACGCCTTCACGCACGCGGCACGCGTGTTGGTGGGATGCGGCTTGCCGTCGGAGGCGTTGTGCACCTCGCACAGCACGTCCATCTGGTGGTCTTCGGCGGCCTGGATCAGGTCCTTGGCCAGATTGTCGTCGACGAGTGCGAGCAACACGAGAATGGCGTCGGCGCCGTGGGCACGCGCCTCGACGACCTGGTACGGGTCGATGAAGAAGTCCTTGCAGAGCAGCGGCAGGTCGGTGACCTGACGCACCTTGGCGAGGTCGAGCAGCGAGCCGGCAAAGTCTTTGCCGCTCGTCAGCACCGAGATCGCGGCAGCGCCGCCGGCCTCATATCGCCGCGCCACCTCAGCGGCATCGGCGTTGGGCGCGATCGGCCCTTCGCTCGGCGAGGCGCGCTTGATCTCGGCGATCACCTTCACGCGGCCGGGCTCGTGCAGCGCGCCGGCAAACGGCCGCGTCTCGCGCCGTCGCTCAACCTCTCGCTGCGTCCATGCTCCGATCTCCTGCAGATAGCCCATCAGGCTGCTCCTCCTGTTGCGGCGCGCGCCGACGCACCTACGGCGTCGAGGACGCGCTGCGCCTGTCCTGTGTCGATTGATGCTGCTGCGCGGGCCAGGCCCGCATCGAAGTCGTCGGCCTGGCCGCACACGACGAGCGCGGCGGCGGCGTTGAGCACCACGGCGTCGCGTGGCGCGCCTGGCTCGCCGGCGAGCACGCGGCGGATGATCTCGGCGTTCTCTTCGGGCCCACCGCCCTTGAGCGCGTCGATGTGCGCGCGGGCAATGCCGTGGTCGGCGGGGTCAAACGTGGAGAGCGTGATGCCGTCTTGCGTCACGTCGGCGATCGTCGTGGTGCTGCACGGCGTGATCTCGTCGAAGCCACCGTCGCCGTGCACGATTAGCGCGTGCTGGATGCCGAGGATCTGCATCACCTGCGCCATCGGCTCGACGAGCTCGAGGCGCGGCACGCCGATGATCTGAAACGGCGTCTCGACGGGGTTGGCGAGCGGGCCGAGCAGGTTCATGATCGTCGGGATCGCGAGCTCGCGGCGAACGGGGCCGGCATGGCGCATGGCGGGGTGGTGGCTGGGCGCGTAGAGGAAGCCAAAGCCGTGCTCGTCGATCATCGCGGCGACGGCCTCGGCGGGCACTTCGACGGGGATGCCGAGCTGCTCGAGCACGTCGGCGCTGCCCGACTTCGACGAGATCGAGCGGTTGCCGTGCTTGGCCACGCCCGCACCGGCACCGGCCGCCACGAGTGCCGCCGCGGTCGAGATGTTGAACGATCCGGTGTGGTCGCCGCCCGTGCCGCAGGTGTCGACGAGGTCGGTGCGCTGCGGCCGCACGGCAATCGCGTGCTCGCGCATGGCGCGTGCGCAGCCGGCGATCTCGACGGGCGTCTCGCCCTTGGCCTTCAGCGCCACGAGAAACCCAGCGGTCTGGGCCGCGGTCGCCTCGCCGTCCATGATGAAGCCCAGCGCTGCTCGGGCCTCGTCTTCGGTGAGGTTCTCACCACCGAGCACCTT
>JBAXNN010000062.1:0-1663 GCA_037133755.1 Thermoleophilia bacterium | reverse complement strand
CTAAAGATGTACTTGGATTGATCCAGATAGTGCCCGCTGCCTGCGCTGCATTTATCGGCAGAAATAGAGTCGCAACTAGTGCCGTGACGATGGTCCAGGAAATTCTTTTCACGTTTAGCTCTCCAGATTTGTAGTGGGTTGGCGTACTTATTCGATGGTCGGGATTTGGTTAGTCATTCCAACATTGGAGTAATCTTTCACATTTGAAAGAATTGTCAAATTATGGTGGGGTTTCCAGAGTGTCGTGACCCATTGCATATCTGAACGGTCGGTGTAATCTTTGTTAAATGCCAGCAAAGAAGAAGGTGGAGCCAGTCCCGGGTGGGCGACAAGCCGCGTATAGCGCGCGAAATCGGGCCGCTTTGCTAAAGGCGGGGCGTGAGGTATTGGCTGAAATTGGGCCTACCGCCACGATCGAACAATTAGCGGCACATGCCCAGGTCTCACCTACAACTATTTATAAATATTTTGAGAACAAAGATCTGCTTTTTTTAGAGGCGATAGGCGAAGCCTGGGGTGCGTGGCTCATGTGGGCCAACCAAATGAAGGCTACCGGCGATCGACTTGAACGGACCTTAGATTCTGGCCGTAAGCTTTTTTGGGCAAGAAAGACGCACCCGCAATTTGCCGAGATTTTACATAACACCTTGGCCGAAGATCCAAATATTCTTATTAAGGCAGATCAAGGCATTGGAAAAATAGTTTTTGGGGAAATGGCAAAAAGCGGCGTATTAAGAGGTGAGGATTTTGAGCAGCGCTACATTCTCTGGACAAATCTATATTCCGGTTTACTGACCGCAGTCTTTGTGACCGAGGAACTAACACCTGAAGAAGCAAATGTAGCGTTCGGAATTGGGTTATCGGTTTGGGGCATTAGTGAAGCGAAAGCGAAGAAAATAATTTCGCGTAAGCTTGAATTTGCGCCTGTTCAGTAATTTCTAAATTACTTTTTACTTACCATCCCAATTAGCAAGTTCTGCGGCAAATGGATCAAGACCCATTGGGCCAATCTTTAACGCATAAGTGTGGAATTTCTTTAGTGAGAATTCGGCACCTAGACGCGCTTCGCCATGTCCGGGTAAATCGATCGAATAGACCGTGAAATCTTTTTCTAAAGCTGGAATTAAACTTTTCCAAATAGTTCCGGCAGAACCTAAACCATGGACCAGCACTAAGGCAGGGTTAGAATTTTTGGTCATTGACACGGTAGAAGTAATGCTCACAATGCAATTATGGCCGAGAGTTACGGAAAATTCGCTTTAAAACTAGCTAAAACTTAGCGCTTTACCAATTTCTGCTTTAGTGAATTGACCGCAAAGATAATCGAACTCACTCTAAGCCGATATCCCAATCCGGCATAAATTGGCAGCGCGATTGCTCCGGAAACAATCAAAGCTAGCAGCGAAGTAACTAGATTTGGCTTTCCTGCATTAAGTAGGTTTTCAAGAAACCCATAGATAAACACACAAGGTGCGAATGCAATAACTGAAATAAACATTATTGAGATTAACTCTCTCTTAACCGTCAGAGTTCCGATTCGCTTGCTAAGTAATTTTCGCGCCAATAGCGAGCTAGATAGATATCCAAGGCCAAATGAAACAGCGATTCCGACTGTAATAAAGCGGATCGGTAAAACTAAGTAGCTAATGCCTGCGCACAAGAT
>JBAXNN010000061.1:0-1736 GCA_037133755.1 Thermoleophilia bacterium | reverse complement strand
TGCCCATCTCCTTGCCGGACTCGTTGATGAGCTTGCCGTGGCCGGCGACGGTCATTGCCATGTTGCTGCCGCCCGAGCCCGTGCTCTCTGCCTTGCGGTCCATGAAGGAGGACTTGAACGAGAGTTCGACCGAATTTCCGCTCGAGCCACATCCTGTGACTAGGAACGCGGCGGCAATGGCGAGCAGGAGCAAGGGGGCGAGAGTGATGCGGTGATTCATGCTGACAAAAATATCAAGACGGCGTTCGTGCGGTTGTGTGCGTAAGGTGACGTTCAGGTGCTGAGTGGGTGACGATTCACTCGATCATCCTTGGCGACCCGAGGGTCTTGATCGGCCGTCGTCCACCGGTGCCACGCAACGGGGTCGAAGTGGGGCCGTGCGTCTCTCACGACGTGACTAGAGCCGAGAGTCCGGGGAGATGGCGCGCCACGAGCTGCGGCAGCGCTGCATGCTCGACCTCGTACGTGATCGCGCCGATGTCGTGGTCTGTGCACCAGTCGCGCAGTGCGCCCGGCGTGGGGCTGCCGATGTTGGGCTGCACTGGGAGATCAGCGGCGACCGCAAGGCGCTGCACGATCTCCGGATCCGCGGCCGGAGTGGGGGCGATCAGCTCGAGCGGGCTATGGAGGTCGAGGATCACCGCGGGAGTCAGCGCCTCGATCAGGGCGACCAGCGCCTGGGTCTCCGGTTCCGAGCCCGGCGCGTCGCCCGGCGATGAGCGGTTCGTGCGGTGCTGGCGTCGACGTGCCTGCGTGCCCGGCGGGTAGGTAAACGAGTGCTTCGCCTGCCACGAGGCAGAGGGGAAGTTGCGGTTGAGATCCACGCCGGCTGCGTTCTGGCGCACGCCGTGCAGCACCCCGTCCGGATTCGCGCACGGCAGGATCGCCCAGCTCGTGTCGGTGCCGTCGATGCGCTCCAACAGACGCCGGGCCAAGAGCAGCGTCTCGGGTTCCTCGCCGTGGATACCCGCGATCAGCAGGCCGTCGATCGTGCCCGCGCCCGCGGGACGGTAGAGCTTCAGCGGCAACCCGCCGCGCGAGCGCCCGATCTCAACCTCATCCCAGCCGTCGGCAATCTGCATGAGCGAAGTGCGGGCCGGAGCAGTGTCCGGCCCGCGGTTCCGTCTAGTCCAGCTGCAGCCAGATCAGCTTCAGATCGGTGTACTTCTCCATCGCGTGCAGCGACTTGTCGCGGCCGAAGCCCGACTGCTTGAAGCCACCGAACGGCGTGGTGATATCGCCTGCGTCGAAGCAGTTGACCCACACGACGCCGGCCTTGATCTGGCGCGCCACCTTGTGCGCCGTCGAGACGTCGCGCGTCCAGAGCGCACCGGCGAGGCCGTAGATCGTGTCGTTCGCGATCTCGACGGCCTCCTCGACATCGCTGAAGGAGATGGCGGAGAGGACGGGACCGAAGATCTCCTCCTGGGCGATCTTCATGTCGTTCTTCACGTCGGAGAAGATCGTCGGCTCGATGAAGCAGCCACCCGTCTCCGTCATGACGCGATTGCCACCGAGGGCGACCGAGGCGCCCTCGCTCTTGCCGGCCTCGATGTAGCCGAGCACGCGCTCCATCTGCGTGGCGTCGACCATCGCGCCCATCTTCGTCTTGGCGTCGAAGGGGTTACCCGGCTGGATGCCTGCGGCGACCTTGGCGACCCGGCTGATGAAATCGTCGCGTACCGACTCGTGCACGAGCAGGCGCGAGCCGGCGTTGCAGACCTCGCCCTGGTTGA
>JBAXNN010000060.1:0-1770 GCA_037133755.1 Thermoleophilia bacterium | reverse complement strand
GTGCTGCGCAGCGTCGGCTATCGCGGCCTGCCCGTCGAGGGCGTGCCGTTCGACGACAAGCGCTGCGTGATCCCGCACGAGGAGGGTCGTGCCCTCGGCGAGGACGGCAAGCCCGTCACTGGCGTCTACTGCACCGGCTGGATCAAGCGCGGCCCGAGCGGCGTGATCGGTACGAACAAGAAATGCGGCGTCGAGACCGCCGACGCGCTGCTCGAGGATCTGCACGCCGGCCGCCTGCATACGCCGACCGATGCCAGCCTCGTCGCGGTCGAGCGCCTGATCAGTGACCGCCGCCCCGAGGCCGTCGAGTACGCGCACTGGGTCGACATCGATGCGCACGAGCGCGAGCGCGGCGATGCCACCGGGCGGCCGCGCATCAAGATCTGCTCGTGGGAGGACCTGCTGGCGAAGCGCTAAGCAGGTGGAGCTGGCGGCGTCCGGCCCTCAAGGCGGTTGTGCAGCATGCGTTCCTCGATCAGGTGCACGCCCCAGGCAACGAGGACCACGACAACCGCGCCGAACAGCACGGGGAAGAACAGGAACTTCCAGGTCTGCACCGTTGGCGTCAGCACGATGATCAGCGCCGTCGCGCAGGCCGGTGGGTGCAGACAGTGGAAGGCGCGCATCACCACGAGTGACAGCCCGAGCGCGAGCATCGCCGCGACCTCAAGGTGTCCACCCAGCAGGAGCACGCAGACCAGGCCGACGAGGGCAGAGAGAAACTGGCCGGCGACGACGTTCCACGAGCGGGCGACGGACATCCCGGGCTGGATGAAGATGATCGCGATCGATGCGGCGAGCGGTGCCACGAAGAGTGGCTCCGCCATCTGATCCATCGTCACGTGGTTGAGCAACAGCAGCGACCCGATCGCGACCATCGACCCGATGATCTCGATCGGCCGGATGTTGGCGGCCTTGACCGGCAGGACTCGATAGACGCGCTGCCCGATCGATGGCTGGTCCATGAGGCACGTATTCGCCTGCACCGTCCGCACCCCTGCCGCGTCGGCGGTAGCATGGCCGCCACGGGCGGTTAGCTCAGCTGGTTAGAGCACCTGCTTTACACGCAGGGGGTCGCGGGTTCGAGTCCCTCACCGCCCACTCAGATGCGCCAGAGAGCCCGCTACACGCGATTCCCGCGGGTTTCCCACAGTGAACTGTGTGTTCTCCGCGAACGTCTGTAAGCGTCGCGTAAAGACGCGGGCTACGCGTTCAAAAGCGCCGATACGTTCATCAGACACGCCCACTACCGGGCGTCGAAACCAACCGCCGCGGTCGTCCGGCGGAGAGGAGAACCACCATGAAGAAGCGCATCACCACGATCGCAGTCCTCGCGGCCTCCGCTGTGCTGGCGACCACCGGCATCGCGTCCGCATCGACCACGGCGCCCCAGGCCCGGACGTCGCAGAACATCGTCCAGGTCGCCTCTGGCGCCCCGCAGTTCAGCACCCTCGTATCGCTGATCAAGAAGGCCGGTCTGGTCAAGACCCTGTCGGGCAAGGGCCCGTTCACGGTTCTCGCCCCGACCAACGCGGCCTTCGCCAAGGTGCCGAAGGCAACGCTGAACGAAATCGCCTCGAACAAGGCGATGCTGACGAAGGTGCTCACGTACCACGTGATCGCCGGCAAGGCCCCTGCCTCCGCCGTCGTCAAGCTCAACGGCCAGGACGTCAAGACGGTCGAGGGCTCGACGATCGCCGTCTCCGTCAAGAACGGCAAGGTCTACCTGAACGGCAAGACCAAGGTCACGAAGACCGACATCATGGCCTC
>JBAXNN010000059.1:0-1802 GCA_037133755.1 Thermoleophilia bacterium | reverse complement strand
CTGCGCCGATACTACGGAGCAGCATGAAGCCGCGCATCGTCGTCCTCCACGGGCACCACATCAACGAGAACGGCTGGAAGGTCTGGGACTACCTCAAGGACGACTTCGACTTCGTCTTCGGGGTCACGGAGCACGGCGCTCGCCCCGAGACGGCATCGCCGCAGCCGACGCAGCGCGCGAAGTCTCGCCGCGACCTTCTGCCCAAGGGCCGTCTCTTTGACATGGCCGTGCTGGGCCCCGGTGACGGCTATCGCGATCTCGCGGCGACGATCGCCGGTGCCGACATCGTCCACTCGGTCGAGATTGGCCCGTGGTACAGCGGCCAGGCTGCCCAGTTGAGGCAGAAGTCCGACGCGTTCAAGCTCGTCGTCACGATCTGGGAGACGATCCCGCTACTCGACGCCTACCGCCGCAAGCGGGCGCAGGAGTATCGCCAAGCCACGATCGCCGCCACGGATCTCTTCTTACCCACCAGCGAGCGCTCGCGCTTGGCGTTGCGCCTCGAAGGCGTTGAGGAGGACCGCATCCAGGTCTGCCTGCCGCAAGTCGATACGAGCGCTTTTGCGAAGTTCCCGCGGCAGCCCGTCGATCCCGAGTCGCCGCTGATCGTGTCCCCCGCTCGGCTGGTCTGGGAGAAGGGGCACCAGGACGTCCTGCGCGCGGTCGCCCTGCTGCATCGCGGGCTCCAGACGCGCCCCGACGGATCGACCGTGAAACCGCGGCTGCTGATCATCAGTACGGGCCCCGACGAGAAGCGTCTGCGCCAGCACGCCGACGAACTCGGCATCGGTGACTTCGTGGAGTTTCGCCCGCACGTGCCCAACGACCAGATGGGCGCGGTCTTCGCAAGCGCTGCCTGCATCGTGCTTGCGAGCCTGCCCGTCTGGCACTGGGAGGAGCAGTTCGGCATGGTGCTCGCCGAGGCGCTCGTCAGTGGTGCGCCGGTGATCACCACGCGTTCCGGCGTGATTCCCGACGTCGTCGGCGACTCGGCCACGCTGGTCGATCCCGGTGACTGGGTCGGCATGGCGCGCGAATTGGCAGAGGGACCGCTCAACAACCCGCCAGTCGTGCCGACGATCGACCCGCATTTCGCCGACGTGTATTCGATCGAGTCGTACGCGAACCGCCTGCGCAGCGCGTATCGGCGCGTGCTCGGCCTCACCACATGACGCAGGCGATGCGGGTCGCCTTTGATACCACGCCGCTCCGACTCGGTGGTGGCGGCGTCGCAACCTACGCTCGCGAATTGCTGCACGCCTTCGAGAGCCGTGCCGACGTCGAGGCGGTCGAGATCCATCACGAGCGCACAGGCGGCGCCTCCACGGCAAGCCGCATCCTCGGCGGCGTTGAGCGCGAGGCGCATTACTACCCACGCAGCCTCGCCCGGAGTGCTCGTGCCGAGCGCGCCGACCTAATCCACGTGCCCGCGGCGATGCCCGCCTACGCGCGCGACATCCCGCTTGTGCTCACGATCCACGATGCGATCCCCTGGCGCCATCCCGAATGGTTTACGCGTGCGAACGCACTGCAGCAGCGCCTGCTCGTTGGGCGGGCCGCGCGGCATGCGGATCTCGTAATCACCGATTCGCACGCATCGAAGCGAGACATCGTCGATTTGCTCCGCGTCGATCCCGCGCGCGTCGAGGTAATCCACCTTGGCATCTCGCCGGCGTTCTCCCCCAGCAATCGCGACCGAGACTGGCTGGCGGGGCGGTACGGGGCCAGTGGACCGGTGGTGCTCTCGGTTGGCACGCCCGAGCCACGCAAGAACCTCCTGGGCACGATCGAGATCTTCGAAC
>JBAXNN010000058.1:0-1809 GCA_037133755.1 Thermoleophilia bacterium | reverse complement strand
AGATCGAATTCTTCGAACACCAAATTTGGATACGTTGCTGCAAGCGATGGATACAGCGACCGCGCAAGCGTCCCTGCTTGAGAATCGCCTGTTGCGTACTTCACGTCAAAGTGAGGATGAGAGGCGCAAATACGCAATAGCTCTGCGCCAGTAAACCCAGATGCGCCAATTATGCCAACGGATATCATTGCATAATTATACAGATAGTCGCATAACTATGCAACGACCTAAATAGCTACCCCCGCAGGGTCGCGCCCAGCTTTTCGGCGGCGGCAATGCACTTTGCCCGCACTTCCGATACTTCCACATCGGTCAGCGTGCGATCGGGAGCCTGCAGGCGCAACCGATAAGCCAGGCTGCGAGCATCTTCGCTCACTCCTTTGCCGCGATAGATGTCAAATAGCGCCACGTCAATGAGCAAATTGCCACCCGCCTGTCGGAGGGCTTTCACCATGTTGGCCGCAGGCACACTGTTGGCTACAACAAAAGCCAGGTCAAAATCGCTCGATGGATATTTGCTCACCACTTGTGCCGACTGCGGCTTTGGAACTTCGCTCAGCACAACCGAAAGGTTGACTTCGAGACTGGCGACGCGTCCAACAATTCCCGCATTGGCCAACACTGTTGGATCGATTTCACCAACCGAGCCCAACACCATCTTCCCGCGCTTGAGTTGCGCGCTGCGAGTTGCGTGGTACCCAGCTGGCGGTTGGTCTTGCGAAAGTTGCGCTCCAACGCCAAGTGCAGATGAAACCTGACTCCACAAATCCATTGCCACCGATGCATCAGCTCCAGCCACCATGATGCACAACGATTCAAACTCGTCGGGAAGCACTTCGACGCCTTGCGGATACACATGACCGATTTCGAACAGCGAGATATCGCGAATGCGATGCGACTGGTTATACGCAATGGACTTCAGCATTCCCGGCACAAGAGATGTGCGCAACACGCTTTCCTCAGCAACCAAAGGGTTCGCCAATTTCAGTGCGTTGTCTTCGCTAAGCCCAACCTTTGCAAGATCGCCTGGCGCGAGGAATGGATTAGGCATCGCTTCACTTGCTCCGAGTGACACCACGATCTCGCGCAAGATGCGCCGGCGACGCTGCACATCGGAAAGTCGACCATGAACTGGCGAGGTTGGAACGATCTTGCCCAAATTGTCGTATCCAAAGTGACGCGCAACCTCTTCGACGATGTCAATTTCGCTGTTGCAATCGTTGCGCCACGATGGAATTCCAACATCAACTACCCCATCAGTTGCCGACTTCGCAATGGTGAATCCGATTGGCGCAATGAGATCTTCCAACGCTTTTGCCGTTACATCAATGCCCAACACTCGCTTAATCGTGTTCAGTCGAAGCGAAGTATTTCGAACCTGCGCAGGTAACGCATCCGTGCGCGCATCGGTTCCACCCATGTGAACAACGAGGTCTGGGCACGTGATACGAAGCAATTCTGCGAAACGCGCAACAGCGAATTCGGAACCGTACGGATCGACACCACGTTCGAAGCGCAACGATGCTTCCGTTCGTAACGCGAGTCGAGTTGACGTTGCTCGCACTGCGTCTGGTTCGAAATATGCAATTTCTACAGCAATTGATGTCGTTGCATCGGTGACTTCTGACTGCAACCCACCCATGATGCCGGCGATTCCAACTGGCTGATCTTGAGCATTGCAAATAAGCAAGTCGTTAGCAGAGAGTGTTCGTTCAACAGAGTCCAAAGTGGTGAACTGTTCGCCATCGCGAGCAAGACGCACGATGAAGCCGTCCTTCACCGCGTCGAAGTCGTATGCATGGTTGGGCT
>JBAXNN010000057.1:0-1860 GCA_037133755.1 Thermoleophilia bacterium | reverse complement strand
CGCAGAGCACGTACGAGCGCGAGCCGTGCAGGATCGAGACCTTGCCGCCGCTCAGCGAGCGCGCGTGCAGCGCGCCGCCGGTGCCACCGGCCTCGACGCCGACGAGGCGCACGGCGTCGTCGCGGAACGAGTGGAAGATGCCGATCGCGTTCGAGCCGCCACCCACGCACGCGACGACGGTGTCGGGCAGGCGGCCGGCGCGCTCGAGCATCTGCCCGCGCGCCTCCTGGCCGATCACGGCCTGCAGGCGCCGCACGAGGTACGGGTACGGGTGTGGGCCGGCAGCGGTGCCGATCAGATAGTGCGTGTCCTCGACGTTCGAGATCCAGTCGCGGATGGCGTCGTTGAGGGCGTCCTTGAGGGTGCCTGCGCCGTTCGTCACCGGGATCACCTCGGCGCCGAGCATCTTCATGCGCACGACGTTGGGACGCTGGCGGCGCATGTCCTCTTCGCCCATGTAGACGACGGCCTTCAGGCCAAAGCGCGCACAGGCGGTGGCGGTGGCGACGCCGTGCTGGCCGGCACCGGTCTCGGCCACGATGCGTTGCTTGCCGAGGCGCTTGGCGATGATGGCCTGGCCGAGCGCGTTGTTGATCTTGTGGGCGCCGGTGTGGGCAAGGTCTTCGCGCTTGAGCCAGATGCGCGCACCGCCGACGTCTTCGGTGAGGCGCTCGGCGAGGTAGAGCGGGGTGGGGCGGCCCACGAAGTCGCGGGCCAAGAGCGCCAGCTCGGCGTGGAAGGCGGGGTCGGCGAAGGCCTCGTTCATGCCGGCCTCAAGCTCGTCGAGGGCGGCCATCACGGTCTCGGGCACGAAGCGCCCGCCGAATTCGCCCCAGCGGCCCATCTCGTCGGGCGGATACGCGTCGGCGGGGGTGCCGTGCTGGGCGGTGTTGGTACTGCTCATGCTGTTGTCCCTTCGCGCGCAGCGGCGATAAACGCCGAGACACGATCATGATCCTTGATGCCTGGTTCGCGCTCCACACCACGCGCGACGTCGACGCCCCAGGGCTGAGCGGTGCGTACGGCATCCGCGACATTGTCGGGCGAGAGCGCCCCGGCGAGTACGACGCGGCGACCGCTACGGCCCAGCTCGGCCACGACATCCCAGTGCGCGGCCAGTTCCTCTTTCGTGGGCTCGTCGCCAAACGCGCGGTCGAGCAGCACCGGGTCGTCGGCGCCGATCTCGTCGGCGGGCAGGCGGTACCCCACGAGTGCGCGCGCACCGAGCACCTCGCGGGTCTCGGCCGCATGCGGCCCGTAGACCTGCACGCGGTCGAGCTCGGCCACCTCGAGCACCTGCGCGGCGTAGCCGGCGGTCTCGTCGGCCAGCACGCCCACGGCTTCGATGCCACGCGGCACATGGCGACGCAGCTTGCGCACGGCGTCAAGATCGACGGCGCGCGGCGACCACGGCACGAGAACGAAGCCGATCATGTCGGCACCGGCCGCCACGGCCTGGTCGACATCGTCGGCGTTCGTCATGCCGCAGATCTTCACGAGAGTCACGGGCGCGTCAGCTCCGTCAGCAGGTCGGGGTTGCGCATCAGGGCGGTGCCCACGAGGGCAGCCGAGGCGCCGGCAGCACCCGCGGCATCCAGATCGGCGCGCGACGTCACGCCCGACTCGGCCACCGCGATGTAGCCCGCCGGCACGGCACCGAGCAGACGACGCTGGTCGGTCGGCTCGACCGACAGCGTGCTCAGGTCGCGCGCGTTCACGCCGATCAGCGGGCAGCCAAGGTCGAGTGCGCGACGCAGCTCGGCCTCGTTGTGCACCTCGCAGAGCACGTCCATCTGGTGGTCTTCAGCGGCCTGGATCAGGTCCTTGGCGAGGTTGTCGTCGACAAGTGCGAGCAGCACG
>JBAXNN010000056.1:0-1902 GCA_037133755.1 Thermoleophilia bacterium | reverse complement strand
GCCGCGTACGGATCCCGGCCTCGCGGGTCAACCAGCCCGTCCAGAAGACCCTCGGACGCCACCCAGTCGAACCAGCGATCCCCGCGCGCCACCTCCCAGAAGACCTCGCGCCCCTCGTTTGTGAGAAGTCGCGCACGAAGGTAGTCTGCGTCCAGCGGCGACGACGGCGGACCGAGAGCGACGAGTCGCCTGAGTTCCCTGTCGTGATCGACTGCCCTCGCAGTGGCGTACCAGCGCCAGCGCTTCAGTCCGTCATTCAGGTCGCGATACCTGTCGCGAGCGCGAGGCTTTCCGAAGGTGACAGGGTGGATACGGTGCTCGGCTCCCTGCCCCGCCGCAGATCGGTGCCACAGAGCAAACCACCGGCCCGTCGGCGGCAGTGCGTGCAGCAAGTACCGCATAATGGGGTCGCTGAGGCTGTACCCGACAAATAGCACTGCGCGATCCGCGAACACGCGAGCGAGGAACCGAGCCGCCCATCCTTCCGCCATATAGGCGGCGGCGAAGTCGCCATCGGTGAGCACCAGACGGCTCTCAGGCCGGTCAAGTGACCCGTGAAGTTGCGCGATACCACGGAAGCCCTGCCCTGGCGGCAGAGCCGGGCCGACGTACTCCGGCATCCGCTCGCCCGGGAAGACCTGTGCAGCGGCGCTGGCGAAGTGCGTGTCGAAGTTCGTGGTGATGAGGCGGACTCGATCCGCCGTGCCGAAGAGGCCGAGTAGGTCCTCGTGAAGTGGAGTGTGTGCGCCACCGACGTCCAAGATTCTCCGCGCGCGAGCTTGGACATCGACGTTCTCTCGCTCAGCGCGACCGAGATACATGTCAAGGCCCTTCGCGTAGATGGGCTTCCACGGGACCTTGGGCACTGCGATTTCCCGCGCTAGCCGCACGAAGCTCGGCAGGTTGGCCGGCGCGCCCATCGATACGCCCGCGCCCGCGAACACGACCAGTTCGCCCGCGGCACGCGCGCGTTCGAGCTCGTCTGGGATTTCGAGGGAATCAGCGACTCGCATCAGCGGAATAATGCTGAATGAACCCGATCATTTAGCGCAACGAGTTGTAGTAGGTAGTCACCTGTGATCCTTCCGCTCGGCCCAACCTGCGCCTAGTCAAGGCGACGACAGGGCCGTCTGTAGCTCCTCGAACGTGGCGAGCGCCGCGCGCAGATCCTCCACGATCTCGGCGGCGATCACGTCCGGGGCCGGGAGGTTGGCCGACGCCTCGAGGGCCTCGTCGCGCAGCCAGAACACGTCGAGGCTAGCCTTGTCGCGCGCCACGAGCTCGGCGTAGTCGTACGCGCGCCAGCGACCGTCAGGTGACTTGGTCTCGTGCCACGTCGCCTTGCGGTTCTGCCGGTTCTCCGGCCGGTAGCAGGTCACGAACTCATCAAGGTCCGCGCGCTGCAGTGGGTTTGTCTTGAGCGTGAAGTGCTTGTTGGTGCGCAGGTCGTACACCCACAGCTTCTTCGTCTGCGGCTGATCGCTGGCGGCGCGGCGGTCCAGAAACAACACGTTGGCCTTCACGCCCTGGGCGTAGAAGATTCCTGTGGGCAGACGGAGCAGCGTGTGCACATCGCACTCGTGCAGCAGCTTCCGGCGAATCGTCTCTCCGGCGCCGCCCTCGAAGAGCACGTTGTCGGGGATGACCACCGCTGCGCGGCCGTTGATCTTGAGCAGCGTCTTCACGTGCTGCATGAAGGCCAGCTGCTTGTTGCTGGTGGACACCCAAAAGTCGTCGCGCACGACCGTGAGATCCTGTCGATCCTCGTCCCCCTCGGCGTTTACCATCCGCACACTCGACTTCCGGCCGAACGGCGGGTTGGTGAGGATCACGTCGAACCGCGTACCGGGGTCCGCGCGAAGGGCGTCGTCCACGCGCACCGCGGGCGGGGTGGTCTCGCCT
>JBAXNN010000055.1:0-1953 GCA_037133755.1 Thermoleophilia bacterium | reverse complement strand
ACCGACTCGTGCACGAGCAGGCGCGAGCCGGCGTTGCAGACCTCGCCCTGGTTGAAGAAGATGCCCCAGGCGACGGCCTCGGCGGCCTTATCGAGATCGGGGTAGTCGGGCAGGATGATGTGCGGCGTCTTGCCACCGCACTCGAGCGAGACGCGCTTGAGGTTCGACTCGCCGGAGTACTTCATGAAGTACTTGCCGACCTCCGTCGAGCCCGTGAACGCGACCATGTCGACGTCCATGTGGCGGCCGATCGCCTGACCAGCCGTCTCGCCCATGCCGGGCACGACCTGCAGGACGCCCGCGGGCAGACCCGCGTCGACGGCTAGCTGTGCGATGCGGATGGCGGTCAGCGGCGACTGCTCGGCGGGCTTGAGCACGACCGAGTTGCCGGTGGCCAGCGCCGGGCCGAGCTTCCAGGAGGCCATCATCAGCGGGAAGTTCCACGGCACCACGGCGCCGATGACGCCGAGCGGCTCGCGGATGACCATCGCGACGGCCGACGGGTCGGTCGGGGCGATCTCGTCGGAGATCTTGTCGACGGCCTCGCCGTAGAAGTTGATGGCCTTGGCCGAGCCGGGCACGTCGATCCTGCGGCTGTCGCCGATCGGCTTGCCCATGTCGATCGTCTCGAGCAGCGCGAGCTCGTCGGCGTTCTCGAGGATCAGCTCGGCGAACTTCTTCAGCACGGCCTTGCGGCGCGCGGGCGAGGCATTCGACCAGGCACCGCTGTTGAACGCGGCGCGCGCGCCGGCGACAGCACGATCGACGTCGGCGGTGTCGCACGCGGCGATCTGCGTGATGACGGTGCCGTCGATCGGCGAGACGCAGTCGAAGGTGTCGCCGCTGAGGGCGTCGACGTACTGGCCGTCGATGAACGCGCGGCCCTCAGGCTGCAGGCGCTCGGCGGCGTCGGCGACGGACGATGCGGTGGGAATGGCGGTGGCGCTCATGATCTCCGAGGGGTCGATTTCTGACTGCTGGTGCACACGGTAGTGAACACCGGGGGACGAGGCAGCGCAGGAATCGAACCTACCGACCGACGGGTTACGCCGGCCTGCGCGTTTTGAAGACGCGATCCGCCACCAGACGGTTGCCGCCCCAGGGTGAGGGTAGCCGAGGTGGGACTGCAGGCCTGTGAGCAGATTGCCTGCGAACGTTCCTCTGTGGAGCTTCCCGACGCACTCAGGATCGCCGTGTCGAACACCGTCGGCGCGAGCTGGCAACTGGACCTGACGAGCGCAGCGATTGCGGCGGATCCCGACGCGTGGACCGACAACCCCATCGAGGATCCCGAGCCCGTGATCGGGCCGATGCTGGCCATCGGTTCGCTGATCGGGCCGGTGCTGCGGTATCGCGAGTGGGACGAGGGCGGACTCGTCGACGTGGCGATCTATCAGCCGGATCCGGATGTGTGGCGGCGCTTCGACGAGGCGTTGCGCCGGCTGCGCGTGTGGGAGTGGAAGGAATCTGCCAACGCTGGCGCCTTCGATGGTGGCGCGTGGGCCGTCGGGCTGATCTGGCAACGCCGCACGATCGACATCCAGGGAATCGGCGCGTGGCCACCGCACCACACGGCGGTGCCGGGGCCCGAATGGACCGGCTTCATGCGCGCCGTGCACCGGCTGGCGGGCGGGCGCGGGTTCGATCCCCATATGCTTCGGGACGTATGAGCGATCGCAAACTTGCAGTCATCACCGGTGCGTCCGGTGGCATCGGCCTCGAACTCGCGCGCTGCGCAGCCGCCGACGGCTTCGACCTCGTGCTCGTGTCGCGTCGCCGCGAGGCGCTCGAGGCGGTCGCGGGTGAGATCCAGTCGCGCTACCGCGTGTCTGCTGCCGTGATCGCCGAGGACCTCGGGGAGCCCGGCGGGCCCGCCCGGATGCTCGCGCAGATCGAGCGCCCGATCGAGGTGCTCGTCAACAACGCGGGCTTCGGCATCTGGGAGTCGTTCGC
>JBAXNN010000054.1:0-2041 GCA_037133755.1 Thermoleophilia bacterium | reverse complement strand
GCACTCGTACGCGCCGTCGCCAAGCGCACCATGTCGGGCTTGGCACATCCCTGACGGCGCCGACCCCGCACCGACCCGCTGAGCAGTCAACCCTGCTCGGCCTCGGTCGTTGCTCATCCGGTGGGGAAGCGCTGTGCGCCGCGTGTGAGGAGCCACGCGCCGGTGGCGAGGAACCACAGCTGCACCACGGTGACGGTGACCGTGAGCAACGGCCCGGGATCGACGCCGAAGAGCTCGACGGCGCCGAGGGCCAGGGCGATTGCGGAGATCACACTCCAGACGCCGATCCAGCGAGGGATCGCACTCGAGCGCAGCAGACCGATGGAGAGCAGACCGATCGAGATCGCCGCGAAGAGCCCCACGCCGAGGGCCTCACCGATCGTGCCGCCGTAGGAGTTGAGCACGTCGTAGAGGCGTTCGATCGTGTAGCGCTGCCCATCGTCGGCGGCCGAGCCGTAGGCGTCGGCGAGTTCGGGCATCGGAGCGAGCCAGCGGACGATCCCGAGGCTGCGCGCGATCGCCGAGGCGATCGCGAAGCCGATGACCAGGCGGCGAACCCCCTTCGCCAGGTCTCCCTCGACGAGCCGAGCGAGCATCGTGATCGTCACGGCGAACAGCACCGAGTAGACCAGGTAGGCCGCGTATCCGAAGCGGACCGCACCCTCGTTGTCGGCCAGCCTCGGCAGCGCGGTCGAAGCAGGATCGGACAGGCTCGCCGGCCAGCCGACCGCCGCGCCGAGCACGATGGTCGGCACGAAGATCAGCAGTCCCTGCACGACGGCTGTCCAGCCGGCGCCGCGCGCCGGCGGTGAGTCGGCGGATTCGCCGAGCGTGGTGGGTGACTGATTGTTCATGGGGATCCTCTTTCTGTGTGGTGATTGACGGATTGACGGACCGGTCCACTGGTTCATGCACTCGACGGGCTGTCTGGCCCGCTCTCCCATGTCGGACCTCCGAGTACATTGATCGTGTTGCGACGCCTGTTCGCACTTTACGCTCGGGTGACCGAAAATGCAAACAGTGTTCGCGTTGCAACGGTCGGTTACTGTTCCCGTCATGGAGGGACGCCGAGCCACGCTTCGGGCGCACCTGTTGTCCGACATCAGGGCCGCGGCGCTCGACGAACTGCGACGGACCGGCGCGGCATCGCTGTCGCTGCGTGAGGTCGCCCGGGCGGCGGGCATCAGTCCGTCGGGCCTCTATCGATACGTCGACGGACGCGACGGGTTGCTCGAGTTGCTCATCAGCGACGGCTTCGAGGCCTTCGGTAAGGCGATCGCCGCCGCCGTCGCCGAGGCAGGCGACGACGTGATCGCCCGCATGGAAGCCGTGGCCATCGGGTATCGGCGGTGGGCACTCGAGAACTCCGAGCAGTTCGGGCTGATCCTCGGTACCCCTGTTCCCGGATTCCACGCCCGAGCCGACGGACCCACCGAGGCCAGTGTCCGCCGCTTCGCCGAGCCGATGATCCGCGTGGTCGCCGACGCCTACGCGACGAGTCACCCAGCGGGAGCAGGTGACGAGACGATCGGAGGTTTCAACCTCTCCACGTTCGACCCGAGGGCCAACGAGCTTCCTGAGTTGCTGCTCAGCGCAGTGGTGCGCAGCTGGTCACGTGTGCATGGCCTCGTGGCGCTCGAAGCGTTCGGACATCTCGCCTGGAGCGGAACCGACGTCGAGGCCCTGCTGCGTACCGAGGTGCGGTCGATGGTGGTCGAGTTCACCCGGCCGGCCGGCACGGCCACCTGAACGACCGGGGCCGCGTCGGCACGAACCATGCGCACGCCTTCGATGACGCCGACGCCACGTCCGAACCCGATCTTGTGACGATTCTCGTCGTATACGACGAAAATCGTCACAAGATCGACCGACACCTGCGGCGTCATTGCTCAGCGCAGCGTTGGAGTCGGGACAAGGTGACCGGGCGCCGCGCCCGCCACCCCGGCGACCAGCCCCGGGACGCGAAGAGGCCCCGCCGAAGCGGGACCGCATCAAGTGGGCGAGGGGGGACTTGAACCCCCACATCCTTTCGAATACTGGC
>JBAXNN010000053.1:0-2077 GCA_037133755.1 Thermoleophilia bacterium | reverse complement strand
CCGGCTAGTGCTGCGCCCAGAAGTCGAGCACGATCCGGTTGAAGTTCTCCGGACCCTCCTGGAACGGCTGATGTGCCTGCTCGGGCACGCCGACCAGTTGAGCACCGGGGATCAGCGACGCGAGCTGGTGCGAGTGGCGTGGCGGGCAGATGATGTCCTCCTCGCCGTAGAGCACGAGCGTGGGCGCGGTGATCGCGCCGAGCCGGTCGCGCGTGTCGTGGTCGAGGATCGCGCGCGCCGTGCGCTGGAACGCCTCGAGGTCCTGCGGGTACGGATGCTCGAGGAACGCTGCGGCGAACGCGTCGATGCGCCCGTCCTCCCAGACGTTGTGCGAGTAGGTCGTGCCGAGGAAGTAGCGGAGGAATTTCTCCTCGTCGTCGGCGAGACCGGCGAAGTAGATCGAGCTTTCGATGAAGTTGCGGAACAGCTGGTCGGAGTACGTCCATGAGCCGACGATGACGAGGCTGCGGGCAAGGTCGGGGCGGGCGAGTGCGAGCTCCTGCGTGATCGCGCCGCCCATCGAGAACCCCATCACGTGCGCGTTGGCGATGCCGAGCTCGCCGCACAGCGCGATCGCGTCGGCGGCCATATCCTTGATGTCGAACGCACCGTCGGGCAGCGATGAGCGCCCGACGCCGCGATTGTCGATCACGGTGACGCGGTAGCGCTCGGCGAACGGCGTGACCTGCGCATCCCACGCCGAGACGTCGTCGCCGAGGCCGCAGAGCAGCAGGACGTCATCGCCCTCTCCCTCTTGGAGGTAGTGGAGGTCGACGCCGTTGACGTGTGCGTGTGGCATGCGGCGAAGCCTACCCGGCGCCAACAGCTGCGATGGCGGTGACCGCGGCAATCACCGTGACGATGCCAACCCATTGCCGGAGTCGCAGGCGCTCTTTCATGAAGACCATGCCGACGATCACGCCGACGGTCGCAAACTGGGCGGCGAGCACGCCAGCGACGGCAACTGGGCCGCGGTCGGCGGCGGCGACGTAGAGCAGCGAGGCGATCGAGTCGCCGATGCCCCAGGCGGCCACGTTCTTCCAGTCGAAGCGGGCGTTTGCGGTGACGCCCATCTTGATGCCGATCGGCAGCGCCAAGAGCAGCGCGACGACGCGCACGAGGACGAAGCCCCAGATCACGCCGACCTCGTCGGCAACGGGCGCAGCCATCGTCAGGATGCCGCCCCAGATCAGCGCCGCGAAGGCAGCGCGGAGGGCTCCGCTCGACTGGCCCTCCTCGCTCGTCCCCATCGCGGCGAGCACCACGCCGATCACGGCGACCGGCAGGAGCAGCAGCACGCGCGTGTCCATCGTCTCGCCGAGCAGGATCGCGAACAGCGCTGCGACAGCTCCCTCGCACGCGATCGTCGGCGCCACGATCGTCAGCTTGCCCTTCTGGAACGCGCTGAACCCGACGAGGTAGCCGGCCAGCGTGAGGATGCCCATGCCGATGATCAGCACCGCGCCTTTGCCCGTGATGTGCGGCAGCCCCCCGGAGAAGAAGATGATCGGCGACGTCACGACGAGGCCGATCACGATCGAGCCGATCACCGTCGGCACGATGCCGAGGTTGCGCGCGGCGCGTGCAAGCTGCACCTCCGGCAGGCCCCAGGCAAGCGCACACAGCAAGCCCAGGACGACGGTGATGCCCACTCAGTGCCTCCGCTGCATCAGAGCGTTTCGCCGAGCCACGACGTGATCAGGTCGACGCAGCGCTGCGGCTCCTCGAGCTGCGGGCAGTGGCCGGAGCCCTCGAACACGACGTACGTCGAACCGGTGATGTTGTCGCGGCACCACTCGCCCATCGCGAGCGGGATCAGACCCTCGTGCGTGCCCCAGATGTTGAGCGTCGGCGTCGAGCCGGAGGCGATCGCCTCGCACGCGTTGTAGAGCGTCTGGTCGAGCAGGATCGCGGCTGCTGCGTTGGCGCCGAGCATGCACGACTCGTCTGCGCACCAGGCGATGTCCTCGTCGCTCAGCGGCTCCTGGAACATGACGGGTGCGAAGTGCTCCATCGAGCCGCGGAAGTCGGCCTGGCAGGCGGCGATGAACCCGTGGATCGCCTCGAGCGACAGTGG
>JBAXNN010000052.1:0-2103 GCA_037133755.1 Thermoleophilia bacterium | reverse complement strand
TGCTGGGCCTCGACCCAGAAACGGTGCGACTGGACTACGCCGGAGGCGATCGTGGTTGGAAGGGCGATGTTCCCGTAGTTCGGCTGAACACCGACCGCATTCAATCGACAGGATGGACTTGCCAATTGCGCACCGCCGAGGCACTCCGCTCCTCACTACTGGCAATGGCCGATCAGGTGCGCTCGGGAAACGGCTGATTCCAAGCTCAGGAAGAGTCCACTGGGGGAATTCAGCACTTGTTAATGCTTCGGCACGTGTCGACTGCGAACGCAAATCCCGCGTAATCGCACCAGACGAGCGCAAAGGTCCATATTGCGATCAATGCCGAAGACACGCTTGCCGAGAACTGTGTGGTCCAGATCGCGAACGAGAGAAAAACGGCGGCCAACACCGCAAACCACGGAACGAAATCGACGAGATACCGCAACGTCGATGCATTGAATGCTGCGCTGACCAACAACAACGAAAGCGTCGCAACCACCAATAGTGAACCCAACGCAAGAAGCAGGTTCCACGTCGTCTTCCAACAGACGCCATTGGATGCTGAGAAAACTGCCAACCCAACGGATATCCACGGGAACGAGATCACAAAGCCGGAAATGAACTCATGGCCGTGGACAGCAAAGTTGTTCGTGTCTGTCGACCAAACGAGATAGACGTAGGGGAAGGCATCGACAACGCCATAGCCTGCGAACAGGTAATCAGCGAGATCCGTCGGCAGGTAAGACAATTCTCCGCTGGGATTGACCCGCATGCTGACCCCAGCCAATTGATTCTGGCAGCCGAACTAAAATGGAGATTCAAATCGGGCGTTGTTATCGAGCATGATGAGCAAGGCGATGAGCGCAACCGGGATAAAGAGGGCCGAAGGCCGAAACCTCCAACCGGGCAATAGATTCGCAGATTGCATCACCACATAAGGCGCCACGACAAGAAACAGCGCGTTAAGCAGTAGGTGGGGGCGCGATCTGGCTGAGAGGCCGATCACAGCGCCGGCAAGAACGAACTACAGCACCATTCGGCGCATTGAGTCGAGAGCGCGCAACAACGCCCCTACTACAATTGACGCCCAAAGGAACCCTGAAACGATCGGGACTTCATGTTGTGGGCCGACGTAGATCTGCCATGCAAGCAAACTCCCCATGCCGACACCCACAATGGACAGCAAATCCGCGCACGAAGGACAGTCACGTGCCCATCGGTCGATGCAACGACCTTTCGCTGCTGCGCACGCAACGATCCCTCGCGTAATGCATAACAACTTGGCGAGGCGCGAACTCAGATACCCCAGACCAAGCGCTTCGAAGGGAAGGGTAAGCGTTACCGCCGGCGTCGGCCCGAAGTACGAATAGATGCGACCGGCATATAGCGAAAAAACATGCAGACCGGCATTGATTGTTCCAGCGTTCTACGCAGGATCATAAGGATCAGAGAGACGAAGCAACCAAACGGGCGCCGGGCCCATGTCCAAGTTGCCATGCGAAAATGCCTCTGCGACCACTCTCTCAAACCCCCAACCCATCTGGGCCCTCTTTGACGCCAGAGAAGCACCGTTCAAGCGAGTAATGACGAGGAAGAAAAGCAGCACCAGCGCAACGGCCAACACTCGGACAACACGACTCTGCGACCGACCAACACGTTCTCTCTGGGTGATGACGGGAACCTCAATAGGACCCCTATCGGCCTGATCGGCCTCCGATGAGAAGGTCATTCGACAACGACTTCAGCAGTGAGTTGCCATCCGAAACGAGAATCAGGCAGGACAAACCCAAAGAGACGATCGAAAACCGCCATCACCCCATCAGCAACCCTCGTTGACGACGACGAGGAACCATCGACGTCATTGATCAGCGACTCCCCCCGCAACATCACAACGCACTTGTACAGATTGAAAATAGGGAAACCCCGTCGTCGAATCATCGATCGCCGAAATCCAGCAGATTCGAGTAAATCATCGAGCGACTCGGCTGTGAAGTGTCGAAGGTGACCAATGTGCCGATCAAATGCCGATCGCGGCCCACCGGGAACCGTGATGAAAAGCCGCCCACCCGGGCGCATCATCGATCGCAGAGCGACAAGAAATCGGACTGGATCTTCCACATG
>JBAXNN010000051.1:0-2153 GCA_037133755.1 Thermoleophilia bacterium | reverse complement strand
GATCGCCGTTCAGGTGCGGGTCGACGAGGTAGTAGCCGTGCGGCGCGTCGAAGTACAGCAGCATCGCGGAGATGCACTGGCGCGTGATGTCGGTGATCGGCATGAACAGCGAGGTGCCCTGCGCGTTCGGGATGCGATGGTTGAACGCGAACAGGTTCGGGCGGTCCCGCGGGATGTGCAGGCGCTTGTCGTCGAGCTTGACGGCTTGGCGGTACAGCTCGTTCGGCGCGTTCTCGTCGGCCAGCTGGTTGTGCTTGACCGGGCGCACGTCGCGCTGTGGCAGCGCGAAGACGCCATCGTCGTTCGTCCAGAACAGCTCGACGTTGTGGTTGGCCAGCGGCGAGGGGTACGTGCGGCCGGTGAACGAGCCGATCTTGTCGCCGCTCGTCGAATCGCCGTCGTCGTCGAGGAACGGCCACTCCTCCGTCGCGATGCCGGAGATGCCGGTGGCGGCGGCGACGAGGATCGCCTCCTCCTCGTATGCGAGCGGGATCGGTTCCTTGTCGGACTTGTACGCCAGCGGACCCGTCAGCTCGGCGCCGAGCGCGAAGCGACGCGAGCGACGCGTGAAGATCGACTCCAGCACCGGGAAGGCGCGGGCCTGGGCGAGCGCGCCGGGGTGCACGGTCGGGCGCGGGACCAACGGGCGCTTGCGTTCCTTGGTGATCTTGGCGGCCTTGTACTTCGGCACGATCTTGGCCGCCGCCGTCTTCCTCGGAGCCACCTTCGGCTTCGCTGCCGCAGCGGGCTTCGCCACCGCCTTCGGCTTCGCTGCTGCAGCGGGCTTCGCCACCGCCTTCGGCTTTGCGGCAGCGGCCGGATTCGCCTTGGCGGTCGTCCTCTTCGGCTTCTCAACAGCGGCCACGATGGCTCCTTCGGTCAGACGATCTTGAGGTAGCGGTCGTAATCCCACTGGGTGACCGCAGAGATGAACGCGTTCCACTCGCGCTCGGAGATGACGCACAGGTCGTTACACACATCGTCTCCGAGGATCTCCTGGATGACGGCATCGTTGCGGAACGCAGCGACCGAGTCGATCAACGTGGTCGGCAGCATCGTGCCCGACTCGTACAGGTTGCCACTCATGACCTCGCCTGGATTGGTCTTGCTCTCGATGCCGGCGCAGACCGCGGCCAGCATGCCAGCGATCGCCCAGTACGGGTTGGCGTCGGACGCGCCGGTGCGCAGCTCGACGCGCGTGGACGTGTCGCTCTCGATCAGCGAGCGGATGGCGCAGGTGCGGTTGTCGCGGCTCCACGTGGCGGTGGTCGGCGCAAAGCTGCCGGCCTCGAATCGCTTGTACGAGTTGACGGTCGGGGCACCCGGGAGGGTGATGCCCGCGAGGTGCTCCATCATGCCGCCGATCGCCCAGCGTGCGGTCTCCGACTCGGAGCCGTCGACCGGGGCGAAGGCCGGCTTGCCGTCCTTCCAGAGCGACACGTGCAGGTGCATCGAGCAGCCCGACTGGCCGTTGAACGGCTTGGCCATGAAGGTCGCAACGACGCCGTGGCGCCGGCAGACCTCGCGGATGCCGTACTTCATGCGGAACGCTTGATCGGCGGCCCAGATCGGGTCGCCGTGGTTGAGGTTGACCTCGCACTGGGCCGGGCCGTATTCGACGTTGGAGCCTTCGACGTCGACGAAGCCGCGTAGGCCATCGAGCAGCTCGCTGAAGGCGGGCTCGAGGTCGTTGGCCTTCGACAGCGAGTAGCACTGGATGCCATCGCCCACGGGCTGGGCGTTCTCATCGACGAGGTAGAACTCGATCTCGACGCCAACCGATGCGGTGTAGCCAAGCTTGGCGAGGCGATCGACGACGTTGCGCAGGACGCTGCGCGGCGCGTACTTGATCAGGTCACCGTGATGGTCCTTGACGTCACCGTGGACGATCGCGACGCCCTCGCGCCACGGCAGGCGGCGCGCGGTCGAGACGTCGGGGATCACGAAGAAATCGGGGTAGCCGGTCTCCCAGCCCGAGACACGGCAGCCGTCGAGCACGTCGCCGGCGTAGTCCCACGTGAGGGAGGCATCGGCGAAGGCAATGCCCTTGTCGAGACGACCGACGAAGACGTCAGCGGGGATGCGCTTGCCGCGCGGGTACCCCTGATGGTCCGCCCAGGCCACTTCGACCTCGCGGATCTCGCCCTTCTCGA
>JBAXNN010000050.1:0-2213 GCA_037133755.1 Thermoleophilia bacterium | reverse complement strand
CTGCCGGCGCGCCTCGCAGAGGTCGCGCGCGTAATCGAACAGGTCGAGCGCAGCGGGGCTGGAGAACGGCAGATGGTGCGGCTCGAAGCCACGGGCACGGGCGCGCTCGTACATCTCCGGCGGCGGTGCGAGATCAGGGTCGTCGACGGCCACGAGCATGTTGGCGAGCTTGGCGAGGTAGTCGGCGTCGGCCTCCGGTGCCCCGAAGACGTCGACGAACACGCGGATCGGCATCATCTCGCAGATGTCATGGACCCAATCGAAGTCGCCCTTGGCCAGCGCGTTATCGAGCAGGCGGTCGGCGACAGCGCGCGTGTGCGCGCGGTAGGCATCGACGGTCTTGGGCGTGAAGAGCGGGCTGACAATGCGGCGCAGGCGCGTGTGCTCCGGCGGGTCCGTCTCGATCATCGAGCGACGCATCTCCATTGCGTCCGCGGGGATCTCTTCGTAGTAGATGAAGCGCTCCGCTGACGAAAACCGCTGTGCGTCCTTGGAGATCGCGACGACGTCGGCGTGCTTGGTAATCGCCCAGAACCCCGGGTCGGGTGCCGTCTCGGGGTGCCAGTGCACCGGATCGTGCTCGCGCAACAGCTGGAAGGACGCGTGCGGCACGCCGTGCAGATACACGTCGGGGTCTTTTAGCTCAATGGCAGACAGATCCAGCGTCTCGGTCACGGCTTCTCCTCGTACGAATCCTACCGAGGCCGGTGAAATGCGCGATTTCGGCATACGAAATCGCAGATTTTCTGCATAGCCGTGCGGGATATGACGATACGAAAGGGTTGCAATCCGTCATGGCGAACCTCTAGGCTACAAACCGTCCTGCAGTCGGAACCATTCCGGCCGGGGAGGGGACACAAGAGAGAAGGAGAGGATTGTGGCTACCGATTCCGGGGGCACTGCCCCTGCGACGGACATCGTGAATCCGATGACCGGTTCGCACCATCTTGCGACAGGAGCACTCGGCCTACGCCAGGTCCTGTTCTGCTGCGTGACGGGCGCCGCCCCGATCTCGGCGATGCTCTTCAACGGGCCCGTCGCCATCCTCGGCGCGGGGTGGGCTGCTCCGGCGGCCTTCATCATCGCGACGATCGTCCTGACGATCTTCTCGGTCGGCTACATCGAGATGGCGCGCCGCGTCAGCTCGGCCGGTGGCTTCTACTCGTTCGTCTCGCATGCCTTCGGCAACGTGCTCGGCATGGGCACCGCCCTGCTGATGGCGTTCTGCTACCTGGTGTTCTCGGCAGCCGTCACCGGCGTGACCGCGTACTTCGCCAATTCCACGATCAACGAGTGGTTCGGCATCGACATCCCGGTCTGGGTCTTCCTGTTCGGCACGATCGGCCTGATGACGGCCTTCACGTTCTTCCACATCGAGATCACCGCGCGCATTCTCGGCGTGGCGCTCGTGGCGGAAGTCGCGGCGCTGCTCATCTTCGGCGCGGCGGTCATCGTGCACGGCGGCGGCCCTGACGGCTTCGCCCTGAAGTCGCTCAACCCGGTCAACGCGTTCGACGGCAACACGAACCTCGCCGTCCTCGGCGCGGGCGCGGTCGGCATCGGCCTGTTCGGCGCGTTCTGGTCGTGGGTCGGCTTCGAGATGGCCCCGAACTACGCGGAGGAGGCCAAGGAGCCGAAGAAGGTCATGGCCCCGGCCATGTACGCCTCCGTGATCGGCCTCGGCGTCCTCTACGTCTTCGTCATGTGGATGTTCGTCGCCGGTGCCGGCTACAAGGGCGCACCGGATCTCGTCAACCAGCAGTTCGGCGGCCAGATCGCGTCGATCTTCTACCCGCTGACGGGCGAGTACTTCGGCAAGCCGCTGACGTGGGCCTTCGAGCTCCTGATCGTGACGGGCTCCTTCGCCTGCCAGACGGCGTTCTTCAACACGTCCTGCCGCTACCTGTTCTCGATGGGCCGTGAGGGCGCTCTGCCCGCCGTGCTCGGGAAGACGCACCCCAAGCACCACTCCACGCACGTCGCCGGCGTCGTCTGCGGCGTGTTCGTGACGATCTGGGTCGGCGCGTTCTTCCTCTACGACTCGACCGCGCTCGGCGCCCTGCTGAAGCTCGGCACGTGGAGCCCGCTGCTCGGCGTCGCCGGCATCCTCGCCATCCAGGCGCTGGTGTCGGTCGCGATCATCTTCTACTTCCTCACGAAGGCGAAGGATGGCTTCCACTGGTTCAAGACGCTGGTCTGCCCGGTGCTGGCCG
>JBAXNN010000049.1:0-2265 GCA_037133755.1 Thermoleophilia bacterium | reverse complement strand
CCGATGGTGGCCTCCGCCGCGACACGCAGATCGCGCTCGATCGTCTCTGCCACCATGCGGTCCACCGCCGGCACGCCAGCGATGCACGCTGCGGCAGCTGCACTGAACCGCTCGAGCGGCGCCGGCACACGACGCTTTTGCCACGGAAACTCAATCGCGTTGGCGATCGCAAACGCGAGCTCCGACCCCGCTTGTGCGAAGTCGTCGATGAGCGCTCGCTGACGCACATCCTCGGGCTCCCCGTTCGGCGTGAGCGCGACATACGACAGGCGCGCACAGTCACCGGCCTGCGTGAACGTATCGAGCCATGCTCGCGTGACCCCAAGCGCGCCGCTCTCGGCAATGCGCTGTTCTGCCTCGATCAGGCGCAACGCCAGCGTGGGGCTCGCCGCAGCCTGCGGGCCCTGCCGCAGAGCGAAGCCGAGCGTCCGATAGATAATTGCGATGCCCTCACGCATGCCGCCCAGACGGCGGGTGAGCAGGGGCAGGGTGATCACCACTGCCTGGCAGAGCCCGCCAACGAGCATGAGTACCGCCGCCTCGATGGCCGAATGCTCCGAGGTTGGCGTGCCACTGAAGATGATGAACGTGACCATGACCAGCACGCCGCCCATGGCGGCACGGGCGCCAGCGATCCCCGCAAAGCCACAGAGACCGGCGACGAGCGCGGAACTCAACACGTGCGAGAGCGGGTGTCCGGCGATCAGCGCTCCGAGGAAGGCCGCTATGCCAAGCAGTACGGCGGTCCGAAAGAGCAGGCGCACGCGTGGCGCCAACGGGCCGCGCGGATCGCCGAGGCCGGTGAACAGCGAGCCAAGGCCGAGTGGCACCGCCTCGTACGTGTGCCCGGTCGCCACAGCGATGGCAGCGAGCACGCCGCAGACGATGCCACTGCGCAACGGAGAGAACCAGCGCACGGCCGCCCAGTCGACGGCGAACGTGGCGCGCGTGATCTCTTGGGCCAGACGGCGCTCCGACATGCCGGGAGGGTACCGCGCCGACAAGGATCCGTCCGACGGCGCCGGAATCCTGTGGGCGTGGAGCTGCTTGACGTCGATGGGGTTCAGGTTGCCGTGCGCCGATCGCCACGTGCGCGGCGCGTGCGCCTCGTGGCTAAGGCTGGCCGTGGCGTCGAGCTGGTCCTCCCCGCGCGTGGCGGAGAAGACACCGGCCGCCAGCTGATCCACACGCACCGCGAATGGATCGTCGCGCAGAGCGCGCGCCTCGAGGAGCGGCGGCTCGGCCTTGAGCAGAGCGGCGTCGTGTGGCGTCATGGCACTGCCCTACCGTTGACGCTCCGCCACGCCGATCGCGCGCGCGTGATGAGCACCGACGACAGCGTCGCCGTCGCGGCCCCCGATGCCGTAAGCGCCGAGCGCATGGTCGAGCGCTGGTACCGCGAGCAGACACGACGCGTCGCCGCCGCGCTGATCGCCGATCTGCCGGAGCCGCACCCCACCAACCTCCGGATTGCCGACGGCACGTCGCGCTGGGGCTCGTGTAGCCGCACCGGCACGATCTCGATCTCGTGGCGCCTGATGCTCGCGCCCTTCCACGTGCTCGACTACGTCGTGGCGCACGAGCTCTGCCACCTGCGCCACCTGGACCACAGCGCCCGCTTCTGGGCCGAGGTCGAGGCGCTGCGCCCCGACTGGCGCGATGCGCACCAGTGGCTGCGCCAGCACGGCACCGAGTTGCACGCGTACGACCCCGCGTGCGCGCTGCCGCCCTTGCGCATCGCCGCGTAGTCCCGCGCTACCTTGCGTCCATGACGAATCGCGCGCATCGCATCGCCGTCGTCGGAGCGGGCCCGGCCGGCTTCTACGCCACGGGCCACCTGCTCGACGCCGAGCCCGAGATCGAGGTCGACCTCTACGACCGCCTGCCGACCCCGTGGGGGCTCGTCCGCCACGGCGTGGCGCCGGATCATCCCAAGATCAAGGCCGTCTCGCGCGTCTTCGAGAAGATCGCCGATAAGCCGGGCTTCCGCATGTTCGGCAACGTCGAGATTGGTCGCGACATCTCGCACGCGCAGCTGATGGAGCACTACGACGGCGTCATCTACGCCTACGGCGCGCAGGCCGACCGCCGCATGGGCATTCCCGGCGAGGACCTGCCGGGCTCGCTGCCCGCTACCGCCTTCGTCGCCTGGTACAACGGCCACCCCGACTTCTACGACCTCGATCCGAACCTGCAGATCGAGCGCGCCGTGGTGATCGGCAACGGCAACGTCGCCGTCGACGTGGCGCGCATGATGGCGCTCGC
>JBAXNN010000048.1:0-2500 GCA_037133755.1 Thermoleophilia bacterium | reverse complement strand
CAAAAAATGGAACCAATTAATGTAAGAGATAACTGTATAGCAAAAGTAGCAGATTTGTTAGCAGAAGAAAACGATCCTAATTTAAAACTACGAGTATTTGTTCAGGGCGGCGGGTGTTCAGGATTCCAATATGGATTTACATTTGACGAAGTCGTCAACGAGGACGATTTTGTTATTGATAAAGGCCCTGTTAAATTTTTAATCGATAGCATGAGTTATCAGTATCTTGTTGGTTCAACTGTTGACTACACTGAAGATATCATCGGTAGTCAATTTACCATTAAAAATCCTAACGCTCAAACAACTTGTGGGTGTGGGTCTAGTTTCTCAGTATAATATGTTCTACAAGGCTCTTCAAAATCGTACGATTCAGCTAGGCCCAAAAGAAACTGTAGAATTCAATACTGAATCGAGTGTTGTTTTTGTGCCACAACCAAAATCCAAAATATTCTTACATTGGTTTACTGATTCTGGTAAACTTCGTCAAACCTATACCATGACCTTCGCTACCCGAATAGAAGGCAAGCTCAAAGTAATCAATGGGTTAGATAGCCCTACTACTATACAGGTTATTCATCTTGATTGACAACCTGGTAAAATTCTGCTATACTATTAGTATCACACTTAGAAAGGTATAGCATGTATCAAATTATTCGAGAGCTTGAAGCCGATAATAGCCGTCTTGCCAAAGAAGCAATTATTGAGCGTGAAAAAAACAACATAGAGTTGCTGGAAGGTATTCAGCTGGCTCTTAGCCCGTATATTACATTTGGTGTTAAAAAAGTTCCTTCATTTAGTGGCCCGGACGGCCAAGGGCTTCCTTGGGAAGCATTTAAGGAGTTGTGTGAGTTGTTGGCAACACGACAGCTTACCGGTGATGATGCCCGTTCGGCAATTGAATTGGCATTAAGTGCTAGTACAGCCGCGCAATGGAACGACTGGTACCGCCGTATTCTTATCAAAGATCTGCGTTGCGGTGTTAGCGAAAAGACTGTAAATAAAATAGTCAAAGGCGCTGTACCTGTATTTGAATGTATGCTGGCGCATGATGGAGCCAATCATGAGAAGAAAATTAAGGGTGTTAAACTGCTCGAACCAAAGTTGGACGGAGTACGATGTGTCACCATCGTTGACTACTCCGCTCGTACCGTTGTTCAATACACAAGAAATGGTAAAGTGCTGGAAAACTTTAGCCACATTACAGATAGCCTGCTTACTCATATCGATAACCTGGGTAGAAGCTATGTTCTTGACGGAGAAGTAGTCTCCGACTCATTCCAAACATTAATGAAGCAAGTTCATCGCAAAGACGATGTACAGTCGGGCGATGCTCGCTTGATGTTGTTTGATATGATTCCTCTCAGCGAATTCAAAGAAGGTAAAAGCACACTAGGACAGCGTCGTCGTACAAACTTGCTACGTTCATTCAAATCCACTTTTGACAAGTGTGGCAACATCGATATAATTCCACAGATTGAAGTTAACCTGGACGAAATGGTTGGCGAAGTACAATTCAAAGAATTCAATAAAGAAGCTATTGAAAAAGGATTTGAAGGTATTATGATTAAAGATCCTAATGCCATGTACGAATGTAAACGTAGTGCTAGCTGGCTCAAAATGAAACCATTTATTGAAGTTAGCCTTACTGTGTTAGAAACAGAAGAAGGTACTGGTAAAAATGAGGGCAAGATGGGTGCGCTTGTGTGCGAAGGCACAGAAGATGGCAAACTCATCAAAGTTAATGTAGGTTCTGGATTTACTGACGAAGACCGTGATGAGTTTTGGTCTTGTAAAGTAGATGGTCAAGTTGTTGAGGTAAGGGCAGATGCTATTACACAAAATCAAGATGGTACTTATTCGTTGCGTTTCCCACGTTTTCTCCGATTCCGTGGCTTTGCGGCTGGCGAAAAGATTTAATATGGATAGACAAGCTCTTAAGGAATTAATGTATGGCGGTATCGCAGAATTAATGCGAAACCGTCATTACTATTATTATAGTTCTGTAGGAGTTGATTACTGCCATTGGACTGAAGAAGGACAAAAAGCTCTAGCGGATTATATGAACATAATTGGTTGGAAAATGTTAGAATCGGCAGAAGCAGAACTTACACAAAAAGCTAAAGACATGACTATAAATGCGTTAAAGGGTAATATAGTCTAATGTTAGAAATATTTAATATCACAAAGATCAACGCAGTAATCGATAACATTCCAGTTGATTTATGTAAAAGAATTTTGGAAAAGATTCAGGACGTTGTTTGTAATATTGCCGACGGTCAAAACTTTGATATATTGGATTACTTTTCAGCAGATACGGATTTTATAACATTACAGGAGTCCTTTATTAACGCAGGGCGCACTCTTCTGTTGGACAGCGGAAACACACAGGATGACCTATCCATTGATCGCATGTGGATCAACAATTACGCAGACAACGATTACATTCAGCCGCACTATCATTTTAGAAGTATGGTAACAGGAATTGTGTACCTTGATGTTG
>JBAXNN010000047.1:0-2596 GCA_037133755.1 Thermoleophilia bacterium | reverse complement strand
TCGATGGGCAGGTAGCCGCGGGCGGGGGCGGCGGCGGTCCGCTCCGCCTCGGCGCGCTTGACCGCGGCGAGCAGCGGGATCTTGCCGGCATCGTCGCAATAGACACCTACGCCGAGGTTCACCTTGGTCGGGCGGGTATCGGCGGCGAACGCCTCATTGAGTCCGAGGATCGGATCCCGCGCCGCCATAGGAACCGCGGAAAAAGGTGAGGAAGCCATCGCAAGACCTTGATCTGAAAGTCGGTATTCTAGCGGGTTCTCCGAAAAAGCGCGGCGTGACTGCTCAAAATTTGTGCAAAATGCTGGCTTTTTCGGTGCGGGCGGGGGATAATCTTCGTTTTGGCGCGCCGCAATGATGCACCGCACAGTCTAGCACGCGACGCCATCCAGGGACCCTCGCGGACTCCATGCAGACCTCCTCCGCCCAGCCGGCGACGATCGAATTTCCGGGCAGCCCGTACCAGCTGCACCAGCCGTTTCCCCCGGCCGGTGACCAGCCGGAGGCGATCGCGCGCCTGATCGAAGGGGTCGAGGACGGGTTGAGCTTCCAGACGCTGCTCGGCGTCACCGGCTCGGGCAAGACCTACACGATGGCCAACGTGATCGCCCGGCTCGGCCGGCCGGCGCTGATCCTGGCCCCGAACAAGACGCTCGCCGCGCAGCTCTACGCCGAGATGCGCGAGTTCTTCCCGAACAACGCCGTCGAGTACTTCGTCTCGTACTACGACTACTACCAGCCGGAAGCCTACGTCCCGCAGCGCGACCTCTACATCGAGAAGGACTCGTCGGTCAACGAGCACATCGAACAGATGCGCCTGTCGGCCACGAAGTCGCTGCTCGAGCGGCGCGACGTGGTGATCGTGGGCACCGTCTCCTGCATCTACGGCATCGGCAATCCCGGCGACTACCACGCGATGGTCATGACGCTGCGGGTGAAGGACAAGATGTCGCAGCGGGAGGTCCTGCAGCGGCTGGACGCGATGCAGTACAAGCGCAACGAGACCGACTTCGCGCGCGGCACGTTCCGCGTGCGCGGCGACACCATCGACGTCTTCCCGGCCGAGCATGCCGAGCTGGCGGTGCGGATCGAGCTGTTCGACGACGAGGTCGAGTCGATCCAGCTCTTCGACCCGCTGACCGGCCGCGTGCGGCAGAAGATCCCGCGCTTCACCGTCTATCCGTCGTCGCACTACGTGACGCCGCGGGCGACCGTGATGCGCGCCGTCGAGACGATCAAGGAGGAGCTGCGCGATCGCCTGGAGTACTTCCACGCGAACGGCAAGCTGGTCGAGGCGCAGCGCCTCGAGCAGCGCACGCGCTTCGACCTGGAGATGCTCGCCGAGCTCGGCTTCTGCAAGGGCATCGAGAACTACACCCGGCACCTGTCCGGCGCCGAGCCGGGCATGCCTCCGCCCACGCTCGTCGACTACCTGCCCGACGACGCGCTGATGATCATCGACGAGTCGCACGTCACCATCGGCCAGCTCGGCGGCATGTACCGCGGCGACCGCGCGCGCAAGGAGACGCTGGTCGAGTACGGCTTCCGGCTGCCCTCGGCGCTCGACAACCGGCCGCTGAAGTTCGACGAGTTCGAGCGCAAGCTGCGGCAGGCGGTGTTCGTGTCGGCCACGCCGGCGGACTACGAGAGGCAGCACGCCGGCCAGGTGGTCGAGCAGGTCGTGCGGCCCACCGGCCTGGTCGATCCCGACGTGATCATCCGCCCGGCGGGCTCGCAGGTCGACGACGTGCTGTCCGAGATCCACCTGCGGGTCGCGCGCCGGGAGCGGGTGCTGGTGACCACGCTCACCAAGCGGATGGCCGAGGACCTGACCGACTACCTGACCGAGCACGGTGTCAAGGTGCGCTACCTGCACTCCGACATCGAGACGGTGGAGCGGGTCGAGATCATCCGTGACCTCCGGCTGGGCGTCTTCGACGTGCTCGTCGGCATCAACCTGCTGCGCGAGGGCCTCGACATCCCCGAGGTCTCGCTGGTGGCGATCCTCGACGCCGACAAGGAAGGCTTCCTGCGCTCCGAGCGCAGCCTGATCCAGACGATCGGCCGCGCGGCGCGGAACCTGAACGGTACCGCGATCCTGTACGCGGACACGATGACCGACTCGATGAGGCGGGCGGTCGACGAGACCGCTCGGCGCCGCGCGAAGCAGCAGGCGTTCAACGAGGCGAACGGCATCGTCCCGCGCGGCGTGGTCAAGCAGGTGCGGGAACTGATCGACGGGGTCTACGACCCCCAGCAGGAGAAGAAGGAACTGAAGGCCGCCGAGGAGCGGGCGCAGTTCGAGACGTTGAGCGAGAAGGGCGCGGCCAAGGAGCTCAAGCGCCTCGAGAAGCTGATGCTCGACCACGCCCGCAATCTCGAGTTCGAGAAGGCGGCCCAGGTGCGCGACCAGCTGACCCTGCTCAAGGAGCAGGTCTTCGGCTCGGGCGGCACCTCCAACGTCGTGCCCTTCGTGGCCGGCAAGGCGGCCTGAGGCCGTCCGACACGTACATTTGTTTCCAGCGCGGAAGAAGACATGGCAAAACGAGAACCCCTCACGATGGCGTTGAACACCCGGGTGCTGTTCGTCTGCATGGGC
>JBAXNN010000046.1:0-2829 GCA_037133755.1 Thermoleophilia bacterium | reverse complement strand
GTCGCAGCGCTCGTCGCGGCGCTGGACGGGATCGTTGCCGCCGGATGAGCGGCGTTACGGTCCTGCTGCTGCGCGGCAAGGCGCCCGCGCCCGACGAGATGTAGTCGCCGGGCCTGCTGCTGCGCGGCAAGGCGCCCGCTCCCGACGAGATGTAGTCGCCGGGCGCGTTGCGCTGCGGCCTACGTGACCTTGATCGAGCCCTGCATCATCGACTTGTGCGGAGTGCAGTAGTAGATGTAGGTGCCCTTCGCCAGCGTGACGGTCATGCTCTTGGTGGTGACCGCCGAGAGGCCGGTGATCTCCTTGTCCTTCACGCCCGGGCCATTCAAGACGAAGTTATGTGCGTTCGACTTGTCGACGACCTTGAAGGTGTAGGTGCCGGCCTTCAGCGTCGTGACCTTCTTGCCGCCCTGGCTGACCGAGATGTTGAAGCCAGGGCCGACGAGGCCGTCGATGGTGGTGGCGGCACTTGCGGGAGCAGCGCTGATGGCGAGCGCGCCAGCGGCGAGCAGTGGGATGAGACGACGAGTGTTCATGCCCTGTCTATCGGCGTGCGCGGACGCCTAGACGAGACAGTTTCCGTCAGCGGCCCGTGTTGACGGAAACGGGCCGCACGATGTGGTGGCTGCTACCAGGGCGACGGGAAGCGCTCTTCCGGCTCGAGTGTCGCGACGGGGTCGGCGTCGAGGTCGAGCACGACACGCACGTCGAGGAGTGCGCCTTCGAGCAGCACGGCACCGGTGCGGTCGCCGTCGCATGCCACCCACGCGGCGTGGCGGATCGGGACGACGAGGGGCGTCAGGTCGGTGCCGCGACGCAGTGCCTCGAGCACGCCGGCGACAGCGCCGTCGAGGTCTGGGGTAGCCGGGTGGACACTCTCGATCGCGAGCTTCTGCAGGCGTGGCGGTTGCTCGGGTGTGAGCATGATCTCCACGCCGACGCGGCCGCGCTCGCCCTCGAGCCACCAGGTCACCTGGGTCGGTGTGAGCGCCGTCACGTCGCCGGGCGTCAGCGCGCCGTGGCGTTCCGGTAGGACGGCGACCAGCGCCGCGCGACGGTCGAGCGCCTCGTCGAGGTCGATGTTGTCGGCGAGCTGGGGGACGAGTGGCGCGAGGTCGCCGGCCGCCAGCGCAGCGTCGATCATCGCCTTGAGCTCGAGCACGGCGGGCAGCGGCTCCACGCGCGTGCGCTGCGGCGCGCGACGCACGAGCGCCTCGAGCGCGGGCAGCAGCGCTGCGCTGGGCCGGGCGTAGCGCCCGTTGGCCAGCGCGATCAGGCCGATGCCGGTGGCGGGGTGCCAGCGCATGTGCGAGCCGAAGCCCGGATAGCCACCCGAGTGGCCGACAGTGCGGCCGCTGCGGAGATCCTCCATCGACAGCAGGCCAAGGCAGTAGCCGTCGCTGCGCACCGATAGTGCTCCCGGCTGTCCGGCCTCGAGCTGGAGCGGGATGGCGGTGACGATCTGCTGCATTTCACGACGGCTGGCGCGCGAGAGCGGGTGGCCGTCGGGCGCGTCGCGCGGTGGGAAGGCGTCGACGAAGCCCTGCACCCAGACGGCGAGGTCGGCGACAGTCGAGTGCAGGCCGCCGAGCGCGCTGAACGCGCCGGGTTCCTGGATCGGCTGTTCGACCCACGCGTCGTCGATGCGGTGATACCCGGCTGCCAGCCTTGACGGCTCGACGCCGTCGCCGCTCCACGTCGTATCCGTGAGGCCGAGCGGCTCGAGGAGGCGCTCGCGGATCACGTCCTGATAGGCGTCGGCGCAGACGTTCGAGATGACCTGCCCGAGCAGGGTGAAGCCGATGTTCGAGTAATCGAAGGCCACTCCGGGGACGCGCGCGTGCGTCTTCGGCGTGGACATCAGCCGGAGGTACTCGGTCGTCGGCATCGCCTCGAGGCGGTCGGCCCACGGGTCGTCCTCCGGATAGCCCGAGCGCATCGACATGAGGTCGCGCAGCGTGGGGGCGGGACTGTCGGCGGTCGGCAGTGGCAAGCCCTGCAACTCGGGCACGTGTTGGTCGACGCGGTCGTCGAGCCGTAGCCGGCTCTCGTCGCGCAGCAGGAGGATCATCGCCGCGACAAAGCTCTTCGTCATCGATGCGATGCGAAACGACGAGTCTGCGGTCGGTAGATCTCCCGCGCCGACGTGCAGCTCTCCGAGCCCGGCTGTATGCACGAGCCTGCCGTCAGCGACCACACCCCAGGCGAGTCCGGGCGCGCTGCCCTTGGCAAACCATTCCGCGAAGATCGCCTCCGCCTCGGCGATGCCCCCTGCATCGACCTGCGTCATGGACGCGTCACCCGATCGCGGGTACCGAGGGCGTACGACGTTCGTGCGAGGAGGCGGTCCTGCATGGCCGGGATGGTACGCGTCCCGGCCATGCTGGGGTGACCGATCAGCAGTGCCGCTGGCTGGGACGCGAGATGCGCGCCCGGTGGAGATTCCCGCCGCGGTCGTCGCGGGAGTAGGCCGACAGCTGGATCATCTCGCCGTCGACGACGAGACCGGAGCCCGACACCGTCGTACCGTGGAGGCGCAGGTCCTCGCCGAGCCCTGGGCTGGGGCGCAACGACGATGGTGCTGCTTCGATGGCGTCGGCGAAGCGCGCGATCAGCTCAGTGGCCGTCGGCTCGTCGTGCAGGTGACGCACGCCGTCGAGCAGGTAGCCACGGCGGAGCTTCGGCCAGAGTTCTGCCCACGCCTCAGGCCGCGAGACGAGGTCCAGGCAGAGGACATCGCCGAGCGCGAGGATCGCGCCGCACTGCCCTTCGACGAGCGTGAACGACTCGGCGATGCCGTCGATGCGCGGTCGCTCGGCATCGTGCACA
>JBAXNN010000045.1:0-3004 GCA_037133755.1 Thermoleophilia bacterium | reverse complement strand
ACCCGCACCTCGGCTTCGGCGGTGGCGGCCCGCACTTCTGCCTCGGCGCCTGGCTCGCGCGTCTGCAGATCCGGGTGATGCTCGAGGAGCTCATTGCACGTGACCTGCGGCTCGAATCAAACGGTCCTGTGCGCCGCGTGCGCTCAAACTTCGTCAACGGCGTCAAGTCGATGCCCGTCCGCGTCGCCTAATGCCTCAACGCCGCAACGGAGTCATCGCGCTTGGAACGGCTCTGCTGCTCCTGGCGGCGATCACGCTTGCCGTGTGGTCGCCCTCTGGCTCGCACGTAGCCGCAGCAGCGTCCACCCCGGATGCACCCGCCAAGCTCGGCCCAAAGGACGTCCTGATCGGCGCGTACATCGACAACATCCAGAACGTCGACCCACAGACGAATAGCTTCCTCGCCGATCTCTACGTCTGGATGCGTTGGACAAACAAGGATCTGCAGCCGTGGAAGTCAATGGAATTCACCAACCTCTACGAGGCCTGGCAGCTGATGTCGTGGCCAAGCCAGGACGCGCCCGTGCGCCAGCCTGATGGCTCGTGGTACTACCTCACACGCTTCCAAGGAGCCTTTAACAGCATCCTCTCACTGCGCGACTACCCCTTCGGCACGCAGCAGCTGGAGATCGAGATCGAGGATATGAACAGCGAGTCTCACGCGCTCCGCTACGTCTCGGACACCACGTCGGTCGCGATCTCGCCGGAGGTCTCCCTCCCGGGCTTCGACATCGGCGAGCCGAAGATGGCGATCAGCGAGATCGACTACGCAACCGACTTCGGATCGCTCGATAACACCAAGGACAACGTCTATTCACGCGCGACGATCACGACGCCGGTCACGCACCACATTGCGACGAACACCTTCAAGTACCTCGTTCCGATCGTCCTCGTGATGATTGCGGCCGGACTGATCTTCCTGATCCCGCCGGGCCTCGTCGAGGGCCGCATCGGACTCGCCATCACCGCGCTGCTCACCCTGGTTGCGATGCAGTGGACCTCGACCGACCGACTGCCGATCAACTCGTACCTGTCACTGCTCGACGTGCTCTACCTCCTCAGCCTTACGTTCATACTCGCCTCGCTGATACAGGCCATCCGCGTCTCATGGGTCGCGCGAGACGAGAACGAGGCCGCAGCGATCCGCAAGGACGAGCGCTCGATGAAAGTCTTCTACGCCGCGTACGGGCTCGCGTTCCTCGGCACGATCGGGTACTACTGGGCGTTCTGAGCGAGCGACGGCGATGGCGCGGATCAGGCTGCGGGCGTGATCCCCTGCCCGAAGCGAAACAGGCCGTTCGGATCGTAGGCCGCCTTGACGCGTCGCAGGCGGGCGAGATTCGCGCCGTAGAACGCCGACCCGCTGTGCGCCGGATGGCGGTTGAGATAGTTGACGTACGCCTTCCCAGATAACCACGGACGCGTGGCACCGTAGAGCTCGTCGAGCCACGCGAGGTTCGCCTGGGCGAGGCTCGCGGAAGCGTTGGTCGGGAAGCGCACCTGGTACTGGGCCAGCAGCGTGCAGTCGCGGTGGCGATACGCGGTGGCACCCGGTGCGGGGCCGCGCATGGCGCCATCGACCGGCTCGATCCGCAGCTTGCCCGCGAGGACGCTGCTCGACACGCCGGCGGGCTGGAGCTCCGGATCGCGCTGGCGGCGCTCAAGCTGCTCGAGCGCCGCCTCGATTGCGGTCCGCGGCCAGCGATCGACGATGAAGTCCGAGCGGATCCCGACGCCGAGACGCGGCAGGCGGCCGGCCGCCGTCGCGTCTGCGTCGGCGCACTCCTCCGCGCTGAACCCCGGGCACCAGTCGGCCATCTCCGTCTCGTAGAACGTACCGGTCTCGGCCGTCTGGGCGAGCGGTCGTACGCCGGCCTCGCGGGCGAAGTCACGCACGGCCGCATCGTGTGCCGCGCGAGACCCGCGGTAGGCGATCTCGAGGTACACCGTTGGCTCGCCGGTCGTCGATGGCGCATCGTTGCGCACCACGAATACGGGCGTGCAGCGGGGTGTCAGCCCGGGAATCCAGTCCTGGTACGTCGCGAACAGTCGCGCCGCGTGGCGCCACGGGAACGTCACGGTGGATTGCGTCCATGTGCCGCCGGCGGTGACCGGCGCAAACTCGAACGACGTGGCGATGCCGAAGTTACCGCCACCACCGCCGCGGATGGCCCAGAACAGATCGGCGTGCTCCCGCTCGTTCACCCGCAGGATTCGACCGTCGGCAGTGACGATCTGCGCGGCGGTCATGCGATCGAGCGCGAGGCCGTGCTCGCGGCCGAACGGGCCGATACCACCGCCCTGGGCGAGCCCGGCGATGCCGACGGTCGGGCAGGTGCCACCGGGGATCGCGAGACCGTGTCGGCCGAGGCCGCGGTACATACCGATGTTGTCGACGCCGGGGCCGATGCGTGTGCGCTCACGATCGCGGCGCACCGAGACCTCCGCGAGGGCGGCGACGTCGATGATCAGCCCGTTGCCGGTCGAGTACCCGGCGAACGAGTGGCCGCCACTGCGCGGGATCGGCCGAATGCCGTGGTCGCGCGCGAAGGCGATGGCGACGGCCACGTCCTGCGCGTTGGCTGCACGCACGACGGCCTGTGGTCGCGTGGCGTCGTAGTGCGCGTTCCAGACGAGGCGCGCGGACGCGTAGGAGGAATCGCCGGGCAGGACGAGCGTGCCGGACAGCGCACCTGCCAGCTCGCCCCAATCGCCGGCCGTCGGCTGCGCAGCGTCGGCGATAGCGCCGAACACGGGCAGGCGCGCGGTGGTGATCGCAGCTGCAGCCGCACCGGCACCGAGCAGCAGCGAGCGCCGCGTCAGACCATGACGCCCCATGGACGCTACTCGACGATCGAGATCGCGCCCGTCGGGCACGAATCGCACAGGTTGCGAGCAACGTCGATGTCGACAGCCACGCCGGTGACGTGCGAGACGCCGTCATCACCCAGCTCGACGGCCTCCTCCGAGATCTCCTCGCACTTGCCGATCCCGACGCAGGTCT
>JBAXNN010000044.1:0-3060 GCA_037133755.1 Thermoleophilia bacterium | reverse complement strand
GCCCGATCGAGGTGCTCGTCAACAACGCGGGCTTCGGCATCTGGGAGTCGTTCGCCGAGTCCGACGCCGAGGAGATCGACGCGCTCGTGGCGCTCAACGTCGCCGCGCTCACCACGCTGACGCGCGCGGTGCTGCCGCAGATGATCGAACGCCGCAGCGGCGGGATCCTCAACGTCGCCTCCGTTGCGGGCTTCATGCCCGGACCGCATGCCGCTGCGTACTACGCGTCGAAGAACTACGTGCTCGCGCTGTCCGAGGGTATAGCCCAGGAGGTCGACCACCTTGGCGTCACCGTCAGCGCGCTATGCCCCGGCCGCGTCGCGACGGGCTTTCAGGATCGGTCGGGTCAGGGCGAGAGCCTCGTCAAAGGCCCGCTCGTGATGCAGGCCGATGAGGTCGCGCGCACGGGCTGGAAGCTGTTCCGCGGCGGCCGCCGCGTGATCGTGCCGGGCTTCGGCAACAAGGCGCTCGCACAGTTGCCTCGGATTGCGCCGCGCGGCGTGATCACGCGCATGCTTGCGCGGATTCAGGACATCTGATTCTTATCCAGCTCGCCTTGCGTCAGCCGCTATTGTCCTGACGTACGGGAAGGGAGGCGCGGAATGTCCGAACTGATGGCAGCACGAGCCCAGATGGGCTCCTCGCTCGCGTTCCACATCTGCTTCTCCGTGCTCGGCATCGGCATGCCGATCATGCTGCTGATCGCCGAGGGCATGTGGCTGCGTACCGGCAACGTCGTCTACCGCCAGCTCGCGAGGACGTGGGGCAAGGCCTTCGCCGTCACCTTCGCCGTCGGTGCGGTCTCCGGCACGATGCTCAGCTTCGAGCTGGGTCTGCTCTGGCCGCGCTTCATGGAGTTCGCCGGCGGCATCATCGGCATGCCCTTCAGTCTCGAGGGCTTCGCCTTCTTCGTGGAGGCGATCTTCCTCGGTCTCTACCTCTACGGCTGGAACCGCCTCTCGCCGCGCGCGCACTTCCTCTGCGGTGTGCCACTCGCGCTCGGCGGTGTGCTGTCGGCGTTCTTCATCGTCTCGGCCAACTCGTGGATGAACACGCCGACGGGCTTCACGCTCGACAAGAACGGCGCCGTCACCGACGTCGACCCGATCGCGGCGATGTTCAACCCCGCTTTCCCGACCGAGTTTCTGCACATGCTGTTTGCCGCCTTCGTCTGCACGGGCTTCACCGTCGCGGGTGTCTACGCCGTTGGCATGCTCAAAGGCCGCCGCGATTCGTACCACCGCACCGGTCTCGCGATCGGGCTGATCGTGGCGGGCGTCATCATGCCGCTGCAGTTCTTGGCAGGCGATCTAATCGCCGTGATGATCGTGCACGAGCAGCCCGAGAAGCTTGCCGCTGCCGAGGGTCTCTTCCAGACCACCAAGAGCGCGCCGTTCCTCCTCTTCGGCTATCCGAATGCCGCGACGCAACAGGTCGAGGGAGGCATTGAGATCCCCTACCTCCTGTCGATTCTCTCGTACAACAATCCGAACGCGACCGTCACAGGGCTGGAGGCCTTTCCCAAGGAGAACTGGCCGAACCTCCCGATGGTCCACTACGCGTACGACACGATGATCACCGTTGGCTCGGCGCTGATCTTGCCCGGGCTGATCGCGCTCTATGCGTGGCGTCGTCGCAAGCGGTGGCTGGAGTCGAAGCTCTTCTTGTGGATGCTCGTCGCCTGTGGACCCGCCGCGTACCTGTGTCTCGAGGCGGGCTGGATCACGACCGAGACCGGGCGCCAGCCGTGGGCGATCTACAACGTGTTGAAGGTCTCTGACAGCGTCACGACGGCCAGCGGGATCCTGCAGTGGTTCGTGTTGTTCAGTCTCGTCTACGTATTGCTCGTTGTCTTCATGGTTGGCATTCTGCTGCGTCAAGCGGCGCGTCGGCGTGCGCGCCTCGCGCTGGGTGAAGGCGTGGCGGTGCCCGGTGACTGATCCCACACTGGTCGCGATCGCCGCGGTGACGCTCGGCGCGGGCTTGACGATGTACGCGGTCTTTGCCGGTGCCGACTTCGGCGGCGGCGTCTGGGATCTCTTCGCCACGGGCGAGCGCAAGCAGGAGCAGCGCTCGGCGATCGCACGCGCGATGGGCCCGGTCTGGGAGGCCAACCACATCTGGGTGATCTTCCTGATCGTCGTGCTGTTTACGGCGTTCCCGAAGGGGTTTAACGGGCTCTGCATCGGGCTGTTCGGGCCGCTCTCGCTGGTGATTCTCGGCATCACATTGCGCGGTGCCTCGTTTGTGTTCCGCGCGCACTCCGAGGGCGAGCATCACCTTCAGCGCCTGTTCGGTGTGCTCTTCAGCGTTTCGAGCCTGATCACGCCGTTCGCGCTCGGTGCAGCCGCCGGTGTGATCGCTGCGGGCGACCTCAAGCCGACGGGCGACACCTGGACGCCCGTACCGTGGAGCGCCTTCTTTCAGCCCTTCCCGATCGTGATTGGCCTGCTCGCCGTCTGCGTCTGCTCGTACACCGCGGCGACGTTCCTCACGGCTCAGACCGAGGGGGCGCTACGCGAGGACTTTCGCCGCCGCGCGATGATCTCTGGCGGCGGGTTCGCGCTGTTTTCCGGCCTCGGACTCGTGTTGGCGTGGCAGGAGGCGCCCGAGTTGTCGCATGAACTGCTGCAGGGACGCGGCTTGCCGTTTGTCGTCGCCGCCGGCGTCTTCGCGATCCTCGGCTTCGTCGTCACGTTCTCGGCCGCCTATCGCCTCAACCGCTACGTCGCGATCGCCTTTGTCCTCTGCGTCGTCTGGGGCTGGGCCGCCGCGCAGTGGCCGTACATCATCACGCCGTACCTGACGTTCCAGGACGCGGCATCGTCCGACGCGATGCTTCAGGTCTACCTCGTCTGCCTGGCGGCCGGCGCGGTGATCCTCATCCCGTCGCTGGTGTTCCTGTGGCGTACGTTCGGCGGCCAGCTGCCTGAGTCCGAGTCGTTCGAGGCGGACCGATGAAGCTCGACGCCATTGTTGCCGGGGGTTGCGCTGCGACGTATGTGGCGACCTCGGCCTGGGCCGCGCGCCCGGCACCGACCAGGCGACGATGCGCGCGCT
>JBAXNN010000043.1:0-3226 GCA_037133755.1 Thermoleophilia bacterium | reverse complement strand
CGAGCAGGAAGATCACGATCGCGCAGATCCCTGAGATGGCGAACACCTCGGGCTGCGGGATCAACAGTCCCGCGACGAACGCGATCAGCGCGAGCGCCGCGATGGCGATGCGCAGCGTCCTCACCTGCGCGGCACCGTCACCGAATCACGCACGCGCCCGGCCTCGTCAATGAACTGGATCACCGACTCCTTCGTCGTCACCTGTACGCGCACGAACCCGTAGTCCATCGTCGAGAACACGGCCTCGGGCGTCTGCTTGGTGAACTCTTCGTTGCCGTGCCCCTTGCCGCCGGTGCCGGCAGTGATCGCCAGCACGCCGTCCACGACGCGCCGCTCCTGCCGGTGCAGATGCCCGCTGAACACCGCGGCGACCTTGCCGCGCACGGCGTCGGCGAGCGGATCGCCCGGCTGCAGCGGCGTGTGCACGATCGCGAAGCGCACCCCATCAAACGGCTTGGCCAGCTCGGCCTCGGCATACGCAACCGTCTCCGCGTCGCCCTTCACGCCGAGCACGATGATCTGCACGGGCCCGTGTTCCCACGTGTAGCGCAGGCCGGCGCCGGGCATCCCGATCGCGTCGGTGATCGCCTTGCCGCCTTCGTAGAACGTGTCGTGGTCGCCGAGCGTGACGACGAGCGGCCCTTCCTGCATGACGGGCAGCAGCGGCTTGAAGATGTTGCGGTCGAGCACCTGCGGCAGCGCCAGCAGGTACGAGTTGTCGCCGGTGGTGACGGTGAAGGCCGGGTCGATCGCGGCGAGTCCGCGCCCGACGGCGTACTCGTGCTCGTTGCCGGAGCCGTAATCGCCGATCACCCCGAACGTGACGGGCGCATCCTGCTCCTCAGGCGCCGTCTGGAACGACCCCGACGCGCGCCCACCCCCGTCGATCACCGCGGTCCAGATGTACCGCTGCCCGGGCTCGAGCCCGCGGAATACCCCATCCGCCGCCTCGACCGTCGTGCCATCCGGCGCGGCCGCCACGAGCGTGACGGAATCCGCCGACGGCCCCAAGAACCGCACGATCGCCGAATCCGCCGACACATCCGCCACGAACGGCCCGCGCGTGAACGGATCCGACTTCGGCTGCTCGAGTAGGAAGCTGTTCCAGTAGAAGAGGATCCCGAGCACCGCCACGACGCAGATCCCCACGAGCATCGCCACCAACACGAGCGCGATGCGCAGGCGCTTGATCAGGCGGGTCTGGTCGGCGGGCGTGCTCATGCACTCACATTCGCACAGGTTCTGCGCCTAGTCGGATATGCACTCGATTCAGCGAACGCGAACGAACACCCCAATGTTCGCTGGTAAGAGTGATGCCGATCCGCTATTCGTGGCGCGCAACCGGCAACTGCCGCGTCGATTCCCGACCACCCGCCAGTTCACGCGCGACACCCCATCCACCGTCGAGACGACACGACGCACGCTGCACGTCGCCTTCGTGCTGCTGCGCCACGTAATCGCGAGACCCTGCACCGACCTGCGCGGCAGCATCCGCGCGGCCCCCACGCTCACCGCGCGCACCCGCGCCCCAGTCTGCGCGGATTTAGCCGCCACGGTCGCCGCCGGCACGGTCGGCGCGGCGACGGATCGAACCGCGCACTCGTGCGTCACGCCATCAGTTGATGTGGTCCCATCCGTGGCTCGAAACTCCGCGCTCCACCCGTTCTCGTACAGCCCGATCACGCCGATTCCGAACTTCTTGATCCGCGTCTCGCTCCCCGCCCGCACGATCCCGAAGTCGCGAAGGTCGACGCCACCGGTGCCAATCACGTACGACCGTATCCCGGAGGCGCTGAGCGTTCCGTCGGCCAGCATCGGTGCGAACGCCTCGTACTCGTGATCGTGCCCGGACAGCACGAGGTCGGTTTGATGCTCCTGCAGGATCTCCCACAGCGGCTGCACATCCGCGGTGTCGCCGTGCAGTCCCGAGCTGAAGCGCGGGTGGTGCCAGTAGGCGAGCTGACACGGCGCGTCTGACGCCGCGAGCTGCGCTTCGAGCCACTGCCCCTGCGCCGACGATCGACCGCAGCCGCCGATGCTCGAGCAGTTCGAGTTAAGCGCGAGGATCTGCCAGTTGCCGATCCGCGTCGCGTTCCACCCCTGCGTGCGGTCGCCCGCCTGCGCACCCCAGTAGTCGTAGTACCCGGCCGCACCCGCGGTGTAGTACTCGTGGTTGCCGGGCACGGGCAGCGTCTTCGCCTTGAATGCGCCCCACACCGGGTCGTACTCGCTCATGAACGCCGCCAGCGTTCCCGTCGTGTACTGCAGATCCCCGAGCACCAGGACCTTGTCCGGATTGACGGCCGTGATGAGCGCTGCCGTCGCGGCATCCTGGCAGGTGGTCAGGGATGGCGTCGCCGTGGGGTCGCAGACGATGTCACCGACGGCCGCCAGGGTCGCTTGGCGCGATCCCACCGCCGCTGATGCAGTGCCCGCGCAAATCACCGCGGCGAGGCATACCAGCAAGCCCAACTGCCTCATTCGGCCTCGCACGATGCTCATACCCTGAAGATGATCCACCGGCCCGAATCTGACGGCTCCTCAGCGCACGACGTGAGCATGCGCCCAGGCGAGCACCTGCTCGCCCACGAGCGCGGGATCGAAGCGCTTGGCCTCGAGGTCCTGGGTGGCGATCAGTCGCGTCCGCAGGCCCGCGTCGGAGACGACGACGCGCATCACGTTCGCAAGAAACGCCGGATCGCTCGTGTCAACCGCCAGCGCCGCACCGCACGTATCGGTGACGGCGCTCGTCGCACGAGCCACCACGGGCAGCCCGAGCCGGAAGCTCTCCACGATCGGCACGCAGAAACCCTCGTGGTCCGACGCGCACAGGTACGCGTCTGCCTCGGCCATCAGCCGCAGCTTCTCGGCTTCCTCGACCGACCCGACCCACTTCACGTTGCGCACGCCGAGCTCGCGCTCGAGGTCGCGACACGCAGCCCCATACCGCTCGAGCCCGCGATCGGACCCGACGAGCACGAGCCCGAAGTCGGGGTCGTGCAACTGCTGATACGCCGCGACGGTGCGCAGCAGGAAGTCGATGCGCTTGTTCGGCGCGATGCGCCCGACGGAGATCGCGTACCTTCCGCCACCCGTCCATGCCGGCGGATCCTCCGCAGGCGCGAGCAGGATCGGCACGAGCGTCACATCCGTCATCCCGACCTCACGGATCTCGCGGACGTTGTGCGCCGAGTCAGCAATGGCGCTGATGCAACGGCGACGGAGC
>JBAXNN010000042.1:0-3538 GCA_037133755.1 Thermoleophilia bacterium | reverse complement strand
CGGCGCACGGTGTAGGAGTGCGCGATGATCGTGAGGTCGGTGCCCTCACGCACGACGGCGGCCTTACCGAACGGCACGGTGATGGCGGTGCCCTCGTCGGGCACCTCGCCCGTGAGGTTGTAGAGCACGAGGTTCTCGACGAAGAGCACGGGGTCGTCATCGCGGATCGCGGTCTTGAGCATCCCGTAGGCGTCCCAGGGGTTCGACGGCGCGACGACCTTGAGTCCAGGCACGTGGGCAAACCACGCTTCGAGGCTCTGTGAGTGCTGCGCCGTCAGCTGTGCACCTGCGCCACCGGGCGTGCGGATCACCATCGGCACGCCGACCTTGCCGCCGAACATCGAGCGCACCTTGGCGGCGTGGTTCACAACCATGTCCATGGCCGGGATGATGAAGTTGATCGTCATGATCTCGCAGACTGGGCGCAGGCCGATCATGGCTGCGCCGACACCAGCGCCGACGAAGCCCTCTTCCGAGATCGGCGTCTCGCGCACGCGCTTGCCGCCGTACTTGGCCCAGAGCCCCGCAGTCACCTTGTAGGAGCCCTCGAAGCGGCCGATCTCCTCGCCCATCAGGAACACGTTCGGGTCGCGCGCGAGCTCCTCGTCGAGGGCGCGGCGGAGCGCCTCGCGGTAGGTCATCTCCGCCAATGCTTCGTCCCCTCCCGCTCGCCGAACGGACCGGCCTGGTCCATGTGCTCGAACTGCTGCTCCCAGCCGGGCGCGTAAACGTGCGTGTAGAGCCCGTCGGGATCTGGCACCGGCGCGCTGGCAGCCTCGGAGATTGCGTCGGAGACCTCCTGCGAGACTTCCTTCTTCATCGCCGCGAGGCCAGCCTCGTCGAGCACGCCGCGGTCCATCAAGATGGCGGCGTAGCGCGCGATCGGGTCGCGCTCTTTCCACGCCTCGACCTCATCGGGCGAGCGATAGACCTTGCCGGCGTCAGCAACGGAGTGTCCGCGCCAGCGGTACGTCATCGTCTCGATCAGCGCCGGCTTGCGCTCGTCGCGCGCGCGTCGCATCAGACGGTCCATTGCGAACCAAACCTCCTCGACGTCGTTGCCGTCGATGCGCTCGCCGTGGATACGGTACGCCGCGGCGCGCTTGTAGATCTCGGGCTCAGCCGAGGCCTGCTCGACGTTGGTGCCCATGCCGTACTGGTTGTTGAGCACTTGGAAGACGATCGGCAGATTCCAGATCTCGGCCAGGTTGAGCGCCTCGTGGAACGCGCCCGTATTGGTCGCGCCGTCGCCAAGTTGGCAGAGGACGGCAGCCGGCTCGTCGCGGTAGTCGAGCGCCAGCGCCGCGCCAACCGCGATCGGTAGGTGCGCACCGACGATGCCCCAGCCGCCGAGGAAGTGGCGCTCGACATCGAGCATGTGCATCGAGCCGCCGTAGCCGCCCGCCACGCCGGTGGCACGGCCGAACAACTCGGCCATCACGGCCGCCGGCGGCGAGCCGACCGCGAGCGCCGTACCGTGATCGCGGTACGACGTGAAGACGTAGTCCTCGTCCGTCAGCGGATCGATCGCGCCGACGTTCGAGGCCTCCTCGCCGATCGACAGATGGCAGTAGCCGCCTATGCGGGCGCGCGTGTACTGCTCCTCCGCTCGCTCCTCGAAGCGGCGGATCATGATCATCTCGCGGAGCACCGCGAGAGCGTGTTCCGGCGCGAGCGTATGCGCGTCTTGCGCTTTTTCAGCCTTGGACATTCAGTTACCCATCAACCCGGTGGGTTGATTCCCGGATGCAGAGTAGCGCGGGTGCTGCCAGCCCGAAGGTCGATTCGCTAGCCTCGCGTCGTGAACAAGAACCGCGCACTCATCACCGGCATCACCGGCCAGGACGGCTCGTACCTCGCCGAGTTCCTGCTTGACAAGGGCTACGAGGTCGGCGGCGTGATCCGTCGCGCCTCCACCGAAGGCCATGAGCGCATCGCGCACATCATGGACAAGGTCGAAATGCATCAGGCCGACCTGCTCGACCAGTCGTCGCTCGCCACGGCGATCGACGAGTTCCAGCCGACCGAGATCTACAACCTCGCCGCACAGTCGTTCGTGCCGACCTCATGGAAGCAGCCAGTGCTGACCGCCGAGTTCACCGGTGTCGCGGTGACCCGCGTGCTCGAGGCGATGCGCTCTGTCAAATCCGATGCCCGCATCTACCAGGCGTCGTCGAGCGAGATGTACGGCCGTGTGCTCGAGGTGCCCCAGAGCGAGACAACCCCGTTCTACCCCCGCTCGCCCTATGGCGTCGCCAAGGTCTACGGCCACTACATCACCGTCAACTACCGCGAGAGCTACGACATGTTCGCAGTCAGTGGCATCCTCTTCAATCACGAATCGCCCCGCCGCGGCCTCGAGTTCGTGACGCGCAAGATCTCGCACGGCGTGGCGCGCATCAAGCTCGGCCTCGACACCGAACTTCACCTCGGCAACCGCGACGCGCAGCGCGACTGGGGCTTCGCCGGTGACTACGTGCAGGCGATGTGGCTGATGCTGCAGCAGGACACGCCCGACGACTACGTGATTGCCACCGGCGAGACCCACACAGTGCAGGAGTTCGTCGAGATCGCCTTCGGGCATGCCGGGCTGAACTGGGAGGAGCACGTCAAGCTCGATCCCAAGTTCATCCGTCCGGCCGAAGTCGATCTGCTGATCGGCGATCCGGCGAAGGCCAAGAAGGAACTCGGGTGGGAGCCCAGCGTCAACTTCCGCGGCCTCGTCGAGATGATGGTCGACGCGGATATCGCTGCGCTCTCCTCGCAGTCGTAGCGCCTGGTCAAGAGCTCGGCGAGTAGGTGAAGTTGCGCATGATCACGCCCAGTGCCCGCGTGTCGGTCGAGCCCACAACCTCGGCCGGAATCGCCGTTGGTGTGATCGTGTACGTCACCTGACACTGACCGTCCACCGGCACGAGTCGCGTCGAGATGGTGGACGGCACGCCGGACGGGTCTACCGTGATCGGCGGATCCTGACGTGGCCCTGAAGCAACCGCAATCGTCACCGGCGCTGTCTGGAGTACCCCGTCAAGGGACGCAGTCACAGTCAGCATTCCGCCTGTACACGCGAAGCGCGTGTAGGTCGCCTGCGGCCCGGTCCAGCCGTCCAGGTATACCCCGGTCGTCGATGACTGCAGGCGCAGGGGCTTCTCGACCTGCACCACACTCATACCCGTGCCGGGATCCGACGCCACCACGCTGCCGATAACGGTAGTCGACGAGTCCACGAGCACGAAGTCGGTATCGATCTGGAACCCCGGGCGGTTACGGACGTTGCCCTGGGTATCGGCGTTCACGACTGTCTCCGGCAACCCACCCGGCATGGGGGCACCCAGCGCGAGTACGTCGCGCAGCGAGCGGTTGAAGAACTCGTTCTCCCATACCCGCAGCGGTTCCGACGTGCCCGGATAGAGAACGTCGACCGGTGTGGAGGCTCCGACAGCCGCGTCGATCCAGTTGCGCGGTCCACCGATTCCCTGCACCACGGCGCCGGCCGAGGCCTTGTCGGTGCGCTGGTTGACGGCGACGCTCGTGAGGA
>JBAXNN010000041.1:0-3567 GCA_037133755.1 Thermoleophilia bacterium | reverse complement strand
CCTAGGCCACCGCCCTTTCACGGCGGCTACACGGGTTCGAATCCCGTTGGGGGTATTGCGGCGTCACCGCCACAGGCAGCGCCAAGCACGGAGAAGTTTCCGGCAACCGTGCAAAGCGTGCTCCAGACGGTACAATCCGAACCTGCATTCGGCGAATACGGCGTAGCGGCAACAACGCCGCGCTCGACGCTCCACGGGAGACGCACTAAATGGGTCAGGTCCGAACGGGAACCACGCGAGGCGGGCGACGCATACGACCCGCGCTCCGCGTCATTGCTGTCGCTCTCGTCGTCGCCGCGCTATTCGGAATCGCCGGGGCTGGTGTTGCCGTTGCCTCGACAACGCAGGTGGACTGCAGCACGAGCGGCACGTTCACGATCACGGACAACGTCGTTACGAGTCAGACCGATTGTACCGGCACGATGTCGATTCCGGGCACGGTCACGGCAATCGCTAACTACGCGCTGCAGGGCGCGAATGCAACGTCGATTTCCATCCCCGAAAGCGTCACGAGCATCGGAACATCCGCTCTCTTGGCGTCGTCCGAGCAGATCAATGTCGATACGTCGAACGTCAACTACTCGAGCGATGCGGGAGTCCTCTTCAACAAGTCGAAGACGCGGCTGATCCAATTCCCGTCGAGAAGTCCCTTAACGGAGTACTCAATCCCGTCGACGGTGACCGTCGTCGGCGAGGCGGCCTTCGCAACTGCCCAGACGCTTTTGACGATTCATATTCCAGCGAGCGTCCTCACGATCGAGCGATACGGGATGCAGAACATGTTCGGACTTCGCACCGTCGACTTCGCGCCCTCGAGCGCCCTACAGACGATCGGAGAGTTAGCTTTCGAAAGCTCGGGTATGACGAGCTTCACCATTCCGAGTAGCGTCACAACGATCGGGGGTAGCGCATTCGCCAACACGCCCAATCTCACCTCGCTCGCGATCCCCAGCAGTGTCGCGTCGATCGACGGGGGCGCATTCGCCAATGTGCCGCAACTCACATCAATCACCGTGGCCGCCGGCAATACACACTTCAGCGCCGACGGCGGCGTGCTGTTCAACCAGAATCGAACGGCCATACTCGCCTATCCCACAGGACTCACCGCCACCTCATACGCCGTTCCTCAAGGCGTCACGACCGTTACTGACAACGCCTTCGCAATCGGGGGGAACACGACACTCCAGCGCATCACAATCCCGGGAAGCGTGACCGATTTCGGCTTTGACGTATTTAGTGGCGCTGCCGCACTTGCAGTCCTCCGGTTTGAAGGCAATGCCCCGACGGTCAAAACTACGACATTCATCGGAATCGCAATCGGTGACCCTCTTAGTCCTCGCTCACCGGCATCGGTGATCGAGCGCATCCCGCGTACCAGCGGCTGGGGTTCCGGGGCGACATGGAACGATGTCGCACTCGCGTACTACCTACCGGTACCGGCGGTACCAACAGCAGTCGCAGGTGCGGTCTCGGCGACGGTTACGGTAGCTCTGCCGGCGACGGGCCCCTCTCCTGACACCTACACGATCCGCACCGTCGAGAACGGGACGAAAACCTGCACGATCACGCCTCCGGAAACGCACTGTGCGATCTCGGGACTGACGAGCGGGGCAAGCTACACGTTCACAGCGACCGCCCACACCTCTTCGCCCACGGTTGACTCTCCGGAATCAGCAGCGTCAACGGCCATAACCCCTACGGCGGCACCTGACCCACCGGCACCATCTCCCACGCCCTCTCCTACACCGGACCCACCCGCACCATCTCCCACGCCCTCTCCTACGCCGAACCCACCCGCGTCATCCCCCGCACCCTCCCCGGCGCCTGACCCAACACTCAACACCTCTCGAGCGACCCTACCGCTCAAGGCCTCGACGCAAGACGTATCACCAACAGCCGCAGTCGTCGAGACGACGTTCGTCGCACCCGGCCCGGGTACCGTCACGCAGGTCGGGACGCTTGCGACGACACGGCACCGCACTCGTGCTAGCGCAGCACCAATCTGCGCCACGCGGCAGCGGGTATCGCGCGCCGGCAAGGTCACTGTCGTGTGTTCTCTCTCCCGTGCCGCAAAGCGCGCTCGGGCCAAACACGCGCTTCGAGTTTCGCTTGTGACCACCTTCACTCCTCCGAGTGGCGCGGTGCTTGTCTCCACGCAGATAGTCACGTTTGCGCGAACGCCGGCGGGATCGCCGAAGTTGGCCGTCATGCACGACCGTACTGTCCGTTAGGCATCGAGGTAACTCGCCACCGTAGGTCGACGAATCATCTATCGGCAACCTTGAAGGCCGTCTGGTCACGGCGGCTACACGGGTTCGAATCCCGTTGGGGGTATTGCTCAGGAAGTCGCGGGCATGAAGACGACGCCGTCCTCATCCGCGTAGGCGATATCGCCCGGGCTGCAGGGCACGCCGCGGAAGACGATGTCCTCGCCCGCCGTGCCCTGACCGACGCGCGCCGGACGCTGCGGACACGTGGTGATCGCCATCACGCCAAGCGGCAGTGCGGCAAGGCCGGCCGAGTCGCGTACGCAGCCGTCGATGATGATGCCCGCCCAGCCGTTGGCCACCGCCTCCCCACCGACGATGTCGCCGACCAGCGCCGTCACCAAGCCGCCACCGCCGTCGACCATCAGCACACGACCCTCACCGGGAGAGTTGACGAGCTCCTTGATGCGGGTGTTGTCCGCATCGCAGCACACGGTCATCACCGGGCCGGTAAAGCGCGTGACGCCGCCGAAGTGCCGCAGGCCGGGCACCGGGACGCGGATCACGTCGGGGTTGTCATCGCAGAGGTCGCAGGTGTTCCAATCGGTCATGCGGGGACTATGCCACCTTCCACGGTGAGTTGGTCAAGCCGCTCGTTGGCCCGCCGCACCATCGCCGCGAAGCCGGGCTCGTCGGGCTGCCGCGGAAACGGGCTCAGCGGCGGTGCGTGGCCCGTGGCGGCGACCGCGTCGAGTCGTTGCGCGAGCTCGTCGGCATGGGCGATTGCAACGTCGGAGATGTCGGTCGCCAACTCGGCACGACTGCGATCACCGACGTCCTCGACCGTCACGAACCCGACCGCTTTCACGATGTCGTCGAGCACCTGTTCCGCGATCGCGGGGTCGGCCGGATGCCGGCCAGGCTCGTGCGCCGCAGCCGCGATGGCAGCGCTGGCGTGGAGGTGCGCCTCCTGCATCTGCATGCGAGCAGCAATACGCGCCGTATCGTCGTCGGAGCCTTGGCGGGCGAGGCGCGCGTAGGCCGTGAGCGCATCGGCAGCACGCGCCACCTGCTGAAAAAGCGACTCAGACGAGCGTGTCCGCCAGACGTAGGCGCCGATCAGGACCAGCAGCGCCGCACCCAGAGTGGCGATGGCGCGCGCCGGGACGTCTTCGCGCAGCGGGTCGCCGGCGAAGACGAAGAGGGCCACGATGTACGCCGTGATGCCCGCGGTCATGATCGTGTAGTTCGGCACCACGAACACGTACACGCACATGGCGGTGACGACGAGCGTCGGCACAATCACCCACGGTGAGGATCCGAACAGCACCACCACCAGCACCACGGCGAACAGGCCGGC
>JBAXNN010000040.1:0-3697 GCA_037133755.1 Thermoleophilia bacterium | reverse complement strand
GCTTGGCCACGCCCGCCCCGGCGCCAGCTGCCACGAGTGCCGCGGCGGTCGAGATGTTGAACGACCCGGTGTGGTCGCCACCCGTGCCGCACGTGTCGACGAGGTCGGTGCGCTGCGGGCGCACGGCAATCGCGTGCTCGCGCATGGCGCGGGCGCAGCCGGCGATCTCCACGGGCGTCTCGCCCTTGGCCTTCAGCGCCACGAGGAACCCGGCGGTCTGGGCCGCGGTCGCCTCGCCGTCCATGATGAACCCAAGCGCTGCGCGGGCCTCGTCCTCGGTCAGGTCCTGCTTGGCCAGAACCTTCACCATCGCGTCGTGCAGCGGGCTGCTCATGCGGCGGCTCCGAGCGCCAGAAACGCAGCGAGCATCGTGTCGCCTTCGGGCGTGAGCACGCTCTCGGGGTGGAACTGCACGCCGTGGGTGGGCTGGTCGAGTCGGCGCACGGCCATCACGGTACCGTCGTCGGCGCGTGCGGTGACGACCAGCTCGGCGGGGATGGGCTCGTGCGCGGCCAGCGAGTGGTAACGGCCGGCGGTGAAGCGCTCAGCCACGCCGTTGAGGATCGGATCGTCGGCAATGCGCGACACGTCGTCGGCCTTGCCGTGCACGAGCTGGGGCGCAGAACCCACGACGCCACCGTGCAGCTGCACGAGCAGCTGGTGGCCGAGGCACACGCCGAGGATCGGGATGCGGCCTTGGAAGGCGGCGATCAGGTCGGCCGAGACGCCGGTTTCGTCGGGCGTGCCGGGGCCCGGGGAGATCACGAGGTGCGTGGGCGCCAGCGCTTCGGCCTCGGCGACGGTGATCGCGTCGTTGCGCTTCACGATCACCTCGTCGGCGCCGGCCTCGGAGAAGCCGTGCGAGAGGTTGTACGTAAACGAGTCGAAGTTGTCGATCAGCAGGACGCGGATCATCGGCCGTAGCCTCCCGCGTCGGCCAGATCGACGGCGCGCTGCAGTGCGGCGATCTTGCGCAGGCACTCGCGGTGCTCTTCGGCTGGGTCGGAGTCGGCCACGATGCCGGCGCCCGACTGCAGCGTGGCGATGCCGTCGCGCAGCTGGATCGTGCGCAGTGCGATGCACGTGTCGAGCGTGCCGTCGGTGCCGAGGTAGCCAACCGCGCCGGCGTACGGCCCGCGGCGATGGGGCTCGAGCGCGCTGATGATCTGCATCGCGCGCACCTTCGGCGCTCCCGACACGGTACCGGCGGGGAACGTGGCGGCCAGCAGGCTGAAGGCGTCGTGCTCGTTCTGCAGGTGCCCTTCGACGCGCGACACGATGTGCATCACGTGGCTGTAGCGCTCGATCTCGAGCAGGCGCGTGGGGTGGACGGTGCCGGGGTCGCACACGCGCGACAGGTCGTTGCGGGCCAGGTCGACGAGCATCATGTGCTCGGCCCGCTCCTTGGGGTCGGCGAGGAGGTCCTCGGCGAGGGCATCGTCTTCCTCGGCCGAAGCGCCACGCGGCCGCGTGCCGGCGATCGGGCGCAGCTCGGCGATGCGCTCGCGCGACAGCGCCACGTGCGTCTCGGGCGAGGCGCCGATCAGCGCGCGGTCGCCCAGGTCGATCAAAAATAGGTACGGCGACGGGTTCACGGCGCGCAGCGCGCGGTAGATCGCGACGGGGCTGCGTGGCGTGCGGCGGCGGTGGCGCTGCGACAGCACGACCTGGAAGACGTCGCCCTTGCGGATGTGGTCCTTGCCGATCTCGACGCGCTCGATGTACTCGTCCATGTCGAGGTCGCCGACCGACTCGCCGCCGGTCACCAGCGGCGGCACGGGCTGTACGCCGTCGGGCATCGGCCCCATCAGGCGTTCGATGATCGTGTCGGCGAGCGCGTCCTGGCCGGGCTGGGCGATCACCTGGATGGTGGCGCGCACGTGGTCGAACGCCACGATCACGGGCGCGATCAAGAACGACGCGGGGTAGTCGAGGTCGCCCTCTTCCGTCTCGGGCAGCGGCACGGTGGGCTCAAACGTGGGGATCGCGTCGTAGCCGAGCATGCCCACGGCGCCACCGGCAAACGGCGGCAGCCCTTCGAGGTCCAGGTCGGCGTGCGCGTCAAGCCGCTCGCGCAGCGGCGCAAACGGATCCTCACCCTTCAGATCCAGATCAAGTCGCTCACACCCGGCCGATAGGAACGAGTAGCGGCCCACCTGCTGGCCCCCTTCGACGCTCTCCAGCAGGAAGCCCGGCCCGAGATCGCGCACGCGCAGATAGGCGCCAACGGGCGTGAGCAGGTCGGCCGGCAGCTCGCGCACGGTGGGGCGCTTGGTGGGCTGGCGCTTCTGTCGAGGTTCGGAGGGGTTCATGTGGGGTTTCTTGGAGGTGGTTGCGGGCACAAAAAAGGCTCCCTCTCTGGGGAGCCCGGGCGAATCGGATCAGCGGTGCGCGTCAGCGCACGGGATCCCGCCCGGGCATGCACCACCACCACGCGCCGTTCGGAATCGTTCGCATGCCTCAGAGGGTGCCACGGCCTGCGGCTGTCGTCAACCGGCAGGCGTGCTCGTGGAAGTCAGAGCCCGGGGCGGGCGCGGATGCTCCAAAGGGGTCAGACCCTTTTGGCGCATTGTCGCCATCGCGACTGTTGTCCGAGAGAACGGAACTGCGGCAATGCTCCAAAAGGGTCTGACCCCTTTGGAGCATCCGCATGGAGAGGCAGCCCGCCAAACGCCGCGTGGTAGCCTCCAACGGTCGCCGCATCCTGCGGCAGGCACCTTTCTCGGAGGCTTTTCGCGTGGCTCGTACCGTCCTCGTCAGCGCTGCTCGCACCCCCTTCTGCCGCCTCGGTGGCGATCTCGCCGGTGCGAGCGCCGTCGATCTCGGCGTCGTTGCCGCAGAGGCTGCGATCGCGCGTGCGGGCGTGGCGCCTTCCGATATCGACTACTCGTTCATCGGCACGGTCGTGCAGGCGGGCCAGATGCATGCGATGGCGCGTCAGGTCACGACCCGAGTGGGTATTCCGGTCGAGAGCGGCTCGGAGACGATCAACAAGGTCTGTGCCTCGGGCATGCGCGCGATCGCGCTGGCCGATTATCTGATCCGCCTCGATGAGGCCCAGTGCGTGCTGGCCGGCGGCATGGAGTCGATGACGAGCGCGCCCTACATGGCGCTTGGCGCCCGGGCCGGCTACCGCTTCGGCGACCAGCACCTCGTCGACGCGGTGCTGTACGACGGTCTGCGCGATCCGTGGACGCATCGCGTCATGTACGACCAAGCCAACGAGGTCTCGAACGAGCTGGGCCAGACGCGCGAGGAGCTCGACGCGTGGGCGTTGCGCTCGCATCAGCGCGCCGTTGCGGCGATGGAGAATGGCGCGTTCGCCAACGAGATCGCGCCGGTCACGATCCGCGAGCGCAAGAACGAGCGCGTCATCGAGCAGGATCAGGGCCCGCGTGCGGACTCCACGCTCGAGTCGCTCGCCAAGCTCGGCCCCCTCACCGAGGGCGGTACGCACACGGCGGGCAACAGCCCGGGTGTCACCGACGGCGCCGCGATGGTCGTGGCCGTGTCGGAGGACGTCGCCAAGGCGAAGGGTCTCAAGCCGCTCGCGATCGTGCGTTCCTCTGCCGTGGCTGCCGACATCACCAATCGCCTGGCGCTCGCGCCGGCCTCTGCTGCGGCAGCGGCGCTCGCCAAGGCCGGCCTCTCGATCGCCGACGTCGACATGCTCGAGGTCAACGAGGCCTTCTCGTCG
>JBAXNN010000039.1:0-3761 GCA_037133755.1 Thermoleophilia bacterium | reverse complement strand
TCAACCAGGGCGAGGTCTGCAACGCCGGCTCGCGCCTGCTCGTGCACGAGTCGGTGCGCGACGACTTCGTCAGTCGTGTCGCGAAGGTTGCCGCGGGCATCCAGCCGGGCAACCCCTTCGACGCCAAGACGAAGATGGGTGCGATGGTCGACGCCACGCAGATGGACCGCGTGCTCGGCTACATCGAGGCCGGCAAGAGCGAGGGTGCGTCCGTCGCGCTCGGCGGCAATCGCGTCATGACCGAGACCGGTGGCTGCTTCATCGAGCCGACGATCTTCTCGGACGTGAAGAACGACATGAAGATCGCCCAGGAGGAGATCTTCGGCCCCGTGCTCTCCGCCATCTCCTTCAGCGACATCGAGGAGGCCGTCGAGATCGCGAACGACACGATCTACGGCCTCGCCGGCGCTCTCTGGACGCGCGACGTCTCGACGGCGCACAAGGTGGCGCGCCAGATCAAGGCCGGCGTCGTGTGGGTCAACTGCTTCGACGCAGGCGATATCACCACGCCGTTCGGTGGCTTCAAGCAGTCGGGCTTCGGCCGCGACAAGTCGCTGCACGCGATGGAGAAGTACACCGATCTGAAGCTGATCTGGCTCCAGCTGGACTGAGCCGTACGTGTGCTGGGGAGTGAGCCGGCTCACTCCCCAGCGCGTGGACATCACGTTCGCAGTCCGATATCTTGCGGCAATGAATCGGCGAACTATCCTCTTTTTTGTGGTCGCCGCGGTGCTGGTGTTCCCGGCGCTCGCTGCAGCCAAGGCGCCAACGTTCCACTCGTTCAAGATCTACCGCACGCCGTCTGGACCCGACAAGGGTGCCCTCACGGTGATCACCACGCTCGACTACCGGGGCTTTGCGAAGGCAGCCGACTTCCCCGCGGGCGCGCTCCCGCCCGTCTCGCACGCGATCGTGACCCTCACCGGCGCCCACTCCGCCATCACCGCCCGCGATGTCGTGCGGCTGCACCCGCGGACCCGCGCAGGTGCGCCCGTGCGTTTTGACTTTCGTATCCCTGCCGACAAGGCCCGCAAACTCGGTGATCGCAACGTCAAGGTCGCATTCGCCGTCTCAGTGCGCGGACGGACGACGAAACTTGGCACGAACAGCACGCGAGCCACCCGCCAGTTTGGCGATTTTCCCTGCTCCTTCACGTGCCCGGTGAGTTCATATTTTCCGCCGGCGAAAACCGTGGCCTTCGGACAGGCAGCCCAACGTCCCGTCATCTGCCTCTCGTTCAACGGGTCGGGTTTCTCGCAACCCATCCTCACGCAAGTTTCGGCGATCGACGCCTCGTATAACGTTCTCGATGGCACTACCAACTACGCGATTGTGGGCGACAATGTGGTCCCCCAGTTTGCGGTGTCCGCGAGCGGCACATTCTCGGGCCCGGGCCTGGAAACGGCTGCCTTTTCGGAGAATGCCGTGAACGTCACGCTCTCGGGCACGGTGCCAACTTCCGTGCTGAACGCGGCACCGACGGCTAGTACGGGCGCCGCCATGCTGTACAACTCCGGTGCCCCCTTTGGCCAATTCACAAACCCGATCGTCGCGCCGTATCAGGCGGGCAGGAATTACTGCTGACATCGATGCTTGTGGAGGGAATGCACCGCACCCATCGAGGCGCACGTAGGCTCGCGATACTCGTCGCCGCGATCGCAGCTATCGCCGTCGTGTTTGCTCCGACAGCCTCTGCGAAGCCTGCGCGCGCAGTTATCAGCCACGTGGAACTCTACAAGGCGCACAACGGCAGCCTCGTTGTGACGGCCTGGGCCGATCTGACGGGTCACCTGCGCGATGTACGGCGCCCCGGAGACGCCACCGCGCGCCTCACGCTGCGTCTCTCAGATGGGGCGCAGAGCGCCGTCGCCCGCGACCTCGTCAAGCTCACGCACTCCCATCAGCTCGGCACGCCGGCGCGCTTCCGCCTCGTCTTCCCCGCGAGGCGCGCGCGCCTGATCGACACGGGCAAGCGCGTCTCGTGGACGGCGCGTCTCGAGCGCTCGGCGCTCCGAACGAGCCGCACGACCCGCCAGGGGTTCTTCAACATTCCGTCGCTGTGCAGCCTGATGGTGCTCACGAGTGCGCAGCCGCGCCAAGGCGGCTGCGGCAGCAGCTTCCCACCGCAGCCGACGCCGCCCCCACCGCCGTCTCCTCCGGTCGGCTTCTCGACGTTCGTGATCGTCGACGCCTACGAGAACTACCAGTCACTCGAGCTGTGCGTGTACTTCGGCGGGGCCAACTATCGCAACCCGTACATCGGCATGCTCTCGTTCAACGACTCGATTCCGACGATGAACAACGCCGCGAACGTCAACAGCAAGGGCGATGGCCGACAGTCCTACCCGGTCGCCGCTGACGGGTCGTTCTCGTTCCCTGGGACCTACGTCTGGACCTACGGCGGCCCTTCGATTCCGGTCACGATCACCGGCAACGTCCCGGCCTCGATTCTCTCCGCCCCGCCGAATGCCTCAACGGGAGCCGCTACCGCCTCCTACACACCTGCACAGCAGTGGGTAACACCGAGCTTCTCGGCGGCGTACTCCCCCTCGGTCGTCCAGCAGCTCTCGATGCTCTGCTGACGCACTGGGCGCGGCTGCGGGCGCCGACCCGTGCTATCACCCAACTCGTATGGAGATCGCCGACGGCTGGGATGAGGTGGAGATCGGGCGCTCGCGCGGTGGGCTGCCACTGAAGCTCTACCGTCCTGCCGGCGCGGGCACGATCGATGGCCTACTGATCGCGGGTATCCACGGCGAGGAGCCGGAGACGCTGCTGCTGGCGCGTCGTCTGCTTGAACGCATCGACGGCACCGACACGAGCTGGGCGATCCTGCCGTGCGCGAACCCCGATGGCGTCCTGCACGGCGTGCGCCAGAACGCGGCCGGCGTGGATCTCAACCGCAACTTCCCCTCCGCGTCGTGGCAGGCTGACCACTCGTTCACGTATCCGCCAGGCACGCAGGTGCGTCGGCGCCAGCACCGCACGAACCGCTCATCGCCCGGTGACGCACCTGGCTCGGAACCGGAGACCCAGGCGCTGGTCGCCCTGATCGAGACGTTGACTCCCGAGGTGATCCTCGACCTCCATAGCCCGCTCGAGCTGATCGCCCCCACCCCGACCGCGGATCCGGAGATCGTGCAGCGGCTTGCAGTCGCTGCCGACCTTCCCGTGCAGCCGAACATCGGCAGCCCCACGCCGGGCGCGCTGCGCGATTGGTGCACCGATCAAGATATTGGCGCAATCACGTACGAGGTCGAGCACGCGGCGCTACCACGGCTCGTCGCGCGGCACCTGCCGGGGCTGAGCGCACTCGTTACCCGCTGAGCCCGCAGCGTTTCTTCCACCTCCCCCTTCGCTAAGACGCGGAGGGCCCTTCGTCGTTCTACGGCCAATCTGGACCCGGGTCCAGATCTGCATGATCCGTGCAGATTCCGGGCCGGGTCTCCGAGGGTGATCGAGCGAATCGTCACCCGCTCAGCACATGAACGTCACCTTATGCACACAACGGCACGAACGCCGTCTTGATATTTTTATCAGCATGAAAACCCGCATTACTCTCGCCCCGTTGCTCCTGCTCGCCATCGCCGCCGCGTTCCTGCTCACAGGATGTGGCTCAAGCGGAAACTCCATCGAGCTGAAGTTCAAGTCCTCCTTCATGGACCGAAAGGCAGAGAGCACGGGCTCGGGCGGCAGCAACATGGCCATGACCGTCGCCGGCCACGGCAAGCTCATCAACGAGTCCGGCAAGGAGATGGGCA
>JBAXNN010000038.1:0-3938 GCA_037133755.1 Thermoleophilia bacterium | reverse complement strand
GGATGATCCGAATCGACCTCGGGCAGGTCGCGGATGCTCTCGCGGGCGGTGAACTTGTCCCAGTTGTCCTGCATGGCGTCGAGGAGCTCACCCATGAACTGCGGCGACAGATTGATGCGACTCACCACCACACCGGGAATCTCCGGCCCGTCGAACTCATGATCAACACGTGCGAACGTAATGGTGAACTCGTAGTCGGAGTGCGACACGTTGGCGAAGTTGGCGTAGTGCCCGGCCATCTCCTCCGGCGTGAAATGGATGTTCAGCTGGCGGTCGGGCAGGTCGTCGGATTCCATGCACGCAGTCTAGTCGCGGCGGACCTCGCGACGCTCTCACCTATCCTGCGACATGCATGCGCGCCCTCGTCATCTCCGATGTGCACGGCAACCTGCACGCCCTCGAGGCGGTGTTGGAAGCCGAGGGCGACCGCTATGACGAGCTTTGGTGCCTCGGCGACATCATCGGCTACGGCGCGCGCCCGAACGAGTGTGTCGACCGCGTGCGCGAGCTCGCCACGGTCGTGTTGGCCGGAAACCACGACTTGGCCGTGCTGGGCAAGGTCAACGTGGAGCGCTTCGGCGACGACGCCGGGCGCGCGGCTCGCTGGACGCGCGAAGTTCTGGGCCGGGAGCAGGAGGCCTGGCTTGACACGCTCGAGCCGCGGCGGTCGTTGGAGCGCGTCGAGCTCGCCCACGCGTCGCCGCGCGATCCCATCTGGGAGTACGTGATCGACGGCCCCGGATCGGCCATCGCACTGTCCAACGCGCCCGACGCAAAGGTCGTACTCGTCGGACACACGCACGTGCCGATGTCTGCGCGCAGCGTCGGCGATCGCGTCACAGGCGGGCATGCGCCAGCCGGGCGCGAGGAGCACCTTGCCGACGACGTGCGCCTGCTCGCCAACCCCGGTTCCGTCGGGCAACCGCGCGACGGAGACAGTCGAGCGTCGTACCTCGTCCTCGACATCGACGAAGGTGAGCCAGTCCGCGTGGAGTTTCGTCGCGTGGAGTACGACGCCGCGCTGACGGCCAAAGAGATCCTCGATGCTGGCCTTCCGCCGCAATTCGGCGATCGGCTGCTCTTCGGCATGTAGGTCTAGTCGACGAGGACGTCGCCCGACATCTCCGGCGGGACGGGCACACCCAACAGCGTCAGCACCGTTGGCGCGAGATCGGCGAGACGACCACGCGCGCGCAACGCCCGAGCGGAGCCGACCAGGATCAATGGCACCGGATTCGTCGTGTGCGCTGTGTGTGGATCGCCGTTCGCCTCCATCATCTGCTCCGCATTGCCGTGATCGGCAGTCACGAGCGCGATGCCGTCAACGTCGCGCACCGCGGTGATGACGTCGCCGAGTCGTCGGTCGACCTCTTCCACGGCGCGCACGACGGCGGGGATGTCGCCGGTGTGCCCCACCATGTCGGGATTGGCGAAGTTGACGATCACGAACCCGTAGTCGCCGCTGCGAATTCCGTCGATCGCAGCCTCGGCGACGCCGGTGGCACTCATCTCGGGTCGCAGGTCGTACGTCTCGACATCGCGCGGCGACGGGATCAGGACGCGGGCCTCGCCCGTGTGCTCGGCCTCGCGGCCGCCGTTGAAGAAGTACGTGACATGGGGATACTTCTCCGTCTCCGCGACGTGGAGTTGTGCGACGCCGGCGCGCTCCAACGCGTCGGCCAGCACGTTGCCGGGGCGATCCTCGGGAAAGGCGATGGCACCCGGCTGGCCGTCCCAGTACGCGGTCATTGCGGTCAATGACACCACGCCGTGGACACCACGATCGAACTTGTCGAAGACCGGATCGGCCAACGCCTGGCAGATCTCACGGGCTCGATCTGGTCGAAAGTTGAGGAAGATGACCTCGTCACCCGACGCGATGCGTCCGCTGCCATCGCCGATCACGACGGGCTCCACGAACTCGTCGGTGATTCCCGCGGCATGCGAGGCCTCGAGGGCCGTGGCCACGTCAGGCTCCTGCGCTCCGGCGCCTTCCACGAAGAGCCGCCACGCGTGCTCGACGCGCTCCCACCGCGAGTCCCGATCCATCGCATGGATGCGGCCGCAGACGTCGACGATGCGTGCGGGGCCTCCCTCCCACTCCGCCGCGAGTTCCGGCAGAAGGGTGCGCGCCTGCTCGGGCGAGACGTCACGGCCATCCGTCAACGCGTGCACCGCAACGTGCGGAACGCCCTGTGCCGAGGCCAGACGCACGAGCCCACGCAGATGATCGGCATGGCTGTGCACCCCACCGTCAGACACGAGCCCGACGATATGCAGCGTCCCCGAGCCGTCGCGCGCGCGCTCGCAGGCCGCAATCAACGCGGGCGTCGCTGCGAAGTCCCCGTCGGCGGCATCGCTGATGCGCACGAGATCCTGCGCCACGATCCGGCCGGCCCCGATCGCGAGGTGTCCCACCTCGGAGTTGCCCATCTGACCGGTCGGCAGACCGACGTCGCGACCGGAAGCGATCAACTCGCCGTGGGCATTGTTGGCCCAGAGCGCGTCGAAAACCGGGGTATCGGCGAGCTCAACCGCATTTCCAGGACCGGGCGGTGCCAGCCCCCAGCCGTCCAGAATCAGCAGGACGACGGGCTGCGTCACGACACTGCAGCGGCCGCGATGGCCAGGAGGCTATCGGGCTCAAGCGATGCCCCACCGACGAGCGCACCGTCGATATCGGGCTGCGACAACAGCTCGGCAGCGTTCTCCGGCTTGACCGAGCCGCCGTAGAGAATGCGCATCTGATCGGCCGCGTCCTGGCACAGCTCCCGGAGCTGATCACGAATCCAGCGGTGGGCCTCCTGTGCGATCTCGGGCGTGGCCGACTTGCCGGTCCCGATCGCCCAGATCGGCTCGTAGGCGACGACGATCTTGGGGAAATCGCCGATGGCCACGCCGGACAGGCCCTCGAGCACCTGACGATCGAGCACGGCCTTCGTCGTACCGGAGTCGCGCTCGAACTCGGACTCGCCAATGCAGAGCACGGGCGTCAGACCGACAGCAAGGGCCGCAGGGACCTTGCGAGCGAGCGCCTGATCGGTCTCGTTGTTGTCGGCTCGGCGCTCGCTGTGCCCCAGCAACACGCCGGTGGCGCCCGCGTCAACCAGCATCTCCATGGAGATCTCGCCGGTATGTGCGCCACTCATATCCTCATGCCCGTTTTGCCCGAACACACCCACGCCACTTCCCGCCAGCGCGCTGGCGACGACGTCGAGCGAGGTGAACGGCGGGCAGATCGCGATCTCAACGTCGCCCGTCGAACCCAGGCCGCGCTTGAGGCCATCGGCGAAGGCCAGCGCCTCGCCACGCGTCTTGAACATCTTCCAGTTGCCTGCAACGAGCGGACGACGGGACATCACTGCACCTCCGGGATCGCGGCGACGCCGGGGAGCACGCGGCCCTCGAGCAGCTCGAGGCTTGCGCCCCCGCCGGTCGAGACGTGCGTGACCCGATCGGCGAAGCCGAACTGGGTGATCGCGGCGACGCTATCGCCACCGCCGACGACGGTCGTGCCGCTGCATTCGGCGACGGCCTGGGCCACGGCGCGTGTGCCCTCCGCGAAGGGCGTCATCTCGAACGCGCCCATCGGCCCGTTCCAGAGGACGGTCTTCGCGCTGCGAATCCGATCCGCGTACAGCGCCACCGTTTCGGGGCCAACATCCAACCCCATCCACCCGGCAGGGACCTGATCAGCCGGGGTGATCTGCGTCGCTGCGTCCGCGCTGAAGGCGTCGGCGGCGATGACGTCGCTGGGCAGCAGCAGCTCGCATCCGGTCTCTGCCGCCTTGGCCTTGGCGCGCAGGGCGATCGCCTGGCCGTCGGCATCCTCGTGCAGCGACGACCCGACCTCGCCCCCTTCGGCGACGACGAACGTGAAGGCCATGGCACCGCCGATCAGGACAGTGTCGGCCACTTCGACGAGCTTCTCAAGCACC
>JBAXNN010000037.1:0-4286 GCA_037133755.1 Thermoleophilia bacterium | reverse complement strand
CGCATCTCGTAGACGATGTCCTTGATCGCCTTGGGGTCGTCGGCGAAGAGCGTGACCTGCCACTCCCAGTCGGACAGACCCGTCGCGGCCGTGATCATCTGCGACACGCGGCCGGCGAAGGTCCCGCCAAGTCGGCCATGCCCACCCATCAGGCGGCGGCGCTCCTCAAAATCCTGCGCGTACCAGTTGGCGCCAACCTCACGGCTCTTGCTCATCGGGTAGATGCAGACGAGACGCGTGTCGGGCAGGTTGCGCGGATGCAGGCGCCCCTCGCGGAGCTGCTCGACGTTCGGGTTGTCGGGATTGATGTACTCGCTGGCCTCGGTGATCGACACCATGCTCTTCTCCGGCACCTCGATCAGCACGTCGCCAAGCGCCGTGCGCATGAGGTCGCGGTGGAGACGATGCACGCAGGTCAGGTCGGGATGGACGAGGATCAGGCCGAAGTCCGCGCCAGCACCTACCGCGCTGAAGCTGATGACCTGCGCGTCCTGCTCGGCCTCGAATGCGTCGATCAGTCCCTGCGCCTCGCTCAGATCGAGCTCGTCGGTGCGGTCGCCCGCAATCGCGAACACGAGATGGAGGACGGCCCAGCCCGCGGAGGGGATGGCGGGGGAATCGGCGATGCGCGGCATGACTGCAGGGTAGCGAGGCTCGTGGCCTCGAGGGACTACTGGCCGAGCAGCTGCTTCATCTCGGCGATCTCTGCCGTCTGCGACTGCTCGATCGCACGAGACAGCTTCTGGACGCGCGCGTCCTCGCCGCGGTCGGCGATGTGCGAGGCCATCATCAGCGCGCCCTCGTGGTGCTGGATCATCCCCTCGAGCCAGAGTCGGTCGAAGGCTGGGCCCTTGGCGTCTTCGAGCGCGGTCATGGCGTCACCGGACATCATTCCCATCGAGGCGTGATCCATCATGTGCCCGCTGACCGGGTCGGCGCCCCACGCCTCGAGCCACGACGTCATCTCGGCGATTTCGACCGACTGTGCGGCCTTGATGCGCCGGGCAAGGTCCTGCACGGCGGGACTCGCATCGTGCGCCGGGTCGAGCGCCAGGTCCGCCATGGCGACGGCCTGCTGATGGTGCGGAATCATCTGCTGCGAGAACATCACGTCGGCGTCGCGCCCGGTGCCCATCTGCTCAGGGCTGTGGTGCATCGTGCTGTCGTTGTGCCCCATCGCGCTGTGCAGCGAATCGGCCCCACACGCCGCGGCGGCAATACTCGCCGCGATGACGAGCAGGACGACAGCGACAAGAGGAGTCCGCGCACGCATGTACCCACTCTATCGGCGGCCCGGGTATTGCGGTTGAGAAATCAGCCGAGTTGGCGCGCCATCGCCGCGGCGAGCACGCGAACTGCGTCAAGGCAGACGGCTTCGTCGGAATGCTCGGCCGGGTTGTGGCTGATGCCGTTCGGACTGCGGGTGAAGATCATCACGCTCGGCACGCCGTGCAGCGCGAGTGTGCCCGCATCATGTCCGGCGTACGACGGCAGGTCCATCGAGGAAATGCCGAGCTCTGCCGCGCCGGCGTGCAGATCGGCGATCAGGCCCGTGTCGAAGATCGCGGCGTCGTCGGTCGAGCGGTGCTCGATCTCGAAGTCGGGAAAGCCATCGACGAGCGCCTGCACGACAGCGTCGCGGGTGGTGTTGTCGAGCGCGCGGGTGTCGAGCGTGCCGGAGACGCGGCCCGGGATGACGTTGGTGCCACCCGGCCAGGGCGTGATGCGGCCGATCGTCGCGACAGCTCCCTCGCGGGCCTCGGCCTCGGCCTTGGCGGCCAGCACAAAGTTGGCCGCGCGCACGAGCGCATCGCGGCGGCCCACCATCGGCGTCGTGCCCGCGTGGTTGGCCTCGCCCGTCACGGTCCACTCCCAACGGCCGCGCGCCGACAGGCTCGTGGCGATGCCGAGCGTGGTGTCGGCCGGGTCGAGCGCGAGCCCCTGCTCAACGTGAATCTCGAAGTAGCAGCCGATCCGCTTGTGCAGCCCAGCGGCCTTGGTCGGATCCGTGGCACCGGCCTCGCGCATGCTGATGCCGTCCTTGTCCTTGGCATCCGCGACCTCATCGCCGAACGTGCCGACCATCGTCCGCGACCCGAAGCACGGCGTATTGAAGCGCGAGCCCTCCTCGTCGCAGAAGGAGATCACCGCTAGGCGCTCGGCGTTCGGCACGCCGGCCGCCCGCAGGGCGAGGACCGCGACGAGCCCACCCACCACCCCGAGCGAGCCATCAAAGGCACCACCCTTCGGCACGGTGTCGAGGTGCGAGCCGGCAACGACGAGACCGTCGGCCGGCGCGTTCGGGTCGGTGATCCAGAGGTTGCCGGCCGGATCATGCTCACACACCATCCCGTCGGCCACTGCCGCGTCAATCACAATCTGCTCGGCGGCCCAAAGCTCGTTGGTCCACGGTGCGCGCGTCCAGCCTTCGGGCGAGTAGCCCTGCTCATTGACGCCCGCGAAGAGGCGGCGGTACAGGTCGGTATCGATTGTGATGCTCATTGCAGCTTCCCCCAGAGAGCCGAGACACCAACGGTGATCCAGGCGTTCGCGGTCCATACGATCGTGCCAGAGGTGAGGCCCGCGATGAGCACTGCCAGCACGCCAATCAGATTGCGGACGAAGCGCGCGTGGGCCCGTGAGCGGTTGCGCGAGGCCCACAGCGTGAGCACCGCGAGCGCGCTACAGATCGCGGCCGCGCCGACGAGCACCGCCAGCCCGGCCGCCGCCGCCGTGCGTCCAATCGGCTTGTCGACGATGATCCCGGCGTGCGTTAGTTGCACGCCAGCGGCGATGCCGATGCCGGCCAGCACCACGCCGATCGCCAGCATCACCACACCGAATCGCAAGGCACCCGTGCGGACGCCCGATCGCTCAAGCTCTGGCTCGGGCGCGAGCAGCGTCGGCGGGATGTCCTCGAGGGCGATTCGCGTGGTCGCGCGTTCGTCGTCTTCGGGCAAGATCGGGACGTCGCCGGCAAGCATGCGCGCGACGTCCTCAGCACGCGGCCGGCGCTCGGGTGCGCGCTCGAGTAGCGCCATGATCAACACCTCGGCGTCGGGCGGCAGAGCGGGCACGAACGCAGTCGGCGGCGGCGGGTCCTCGTGGATGCGCCGCATGCCGGTCGCGACGCGATCGGAACCCTCGAACGGCAGCGAGCCGGTCGCGAGCTCGAACAGGATGCAGCCCAGCGCGTACATGTCGGCGCGCTCGGTCACGTCGCGGCCGGCAGCCTGCTCGGGTGCCCAGTACTCCGGGCTGCCCACGCGTGTGCCATCGCCCGTCAGCGTGACGTCGGTGGCATCGCGGCGCAGGACATCGGCAAGGCCAAAGTCGGCCACGAGGAGTTGCCCGTCGTCGCCATACAGGACGTTGCCCGGCTTGAGATCACGGTGCGTGACGCCCGCCGCGTGCGCATGCGCGAGCCCTCGCGCGATCGCCAGACCGATGCCTGCGACCTCGGGCCACGGCAGCGGGGCCGCCTGCGTGGAGCGCACGAGCGTTCCGCCGCCGCAGTGCTCCTGCACGAGGAACGGCGCGGGCAGCGCCTCGTCGAAGTCGAGCACCTGCACGATGTTGGGATGGCGAAGCTGCGCGAGCGTCGTGGCCTCGCGCCGGAAGCGGCGACGCGCATCTTCATCCTCGGCGACCCAGGGGTGCAGCAGCTTGACGGCCACGACGCGATCGAGCCGGAGGTCACGCGCGCGAAACACCTCGCCCGTGCCGCCACGGCCAATCGAGGCCTCGAGGCGGTAGCGGCCGCCGAGATCGGTCATCGCCTCGGCCCTACGCGGCTTCGGCGCCGGGACCGAGGTCCTCGGGCAGGATCCGCAGGTCGGGTGCGGGGTCGCCATACGGCGCGCGCTCGGCGGTCGGGTCGACGCGCTCGATGGCCTCGAGGTGGCGCTCCAACGAAAGGCGCGCACGACGCATCACCTGGTCGTAGCGCGCGACGGCTTCCTGGGGCACGCACTCGCGCGCGGCGCCTCCACAATCGGGGCAGCGCAGGTCGATCTCCCACAGGTCCTCACCGAGTCGACGCCACTGCACCGGCTGCATCAGCTTGGACGGACAGACCCGACAGCGCTCGAGCGCGGTGTCGGCATTGCCGGTGAGCCGTTCGGAGCGATCCATCTGGCACAAGGCTACGGCGCTGCCCGGACAGAACCCGAGTGCGCGCCACCGCGGCGCAGATGAGTATCCTGCGCGGCGGGCCCCCATCGGCTAGCGGCCTAGGCCACCGCCCTTTCACGGCGGCTACACGGGTTCGAATCCCGTTGGGGGTA
>JBAXNN010000036.1:0-4289 GCA_037133755.1 Thermoleophilia bacterium | reverse complement strand
CAGCAGTGCCGCTTGCACGGCCTGGAACAACAGCAGCGGCACGCGTGCTACGAAGAGACCCGCCACAAATCCGCCGAGTTCCGCGTCCTGCGCCGGGGTCGCGACAAGGCTGGCACCAATGTACGCGGAGTACCCAAGCGCTTGGCAGAACACTGAGCCCATCAGCAACCACCCGATAGCCGTCGAGAGTTCACTCATAGCCGCCGGTGGACCTGGTTCGATGATGCCGCGTACCCCGATCAAACCAGCAATGGTGGCGACAAACGGTGCTGCGGCAAAGGCGATACCGAACCACCCGAGAGTCCCGACGCTAATTGCGGCGATCACGCCCGCGAGGACGACACGCGAAAGACCATCGACCCCGACCAGCAGCCCGTAACGTCCGAAGCGACCGTTGCCGCTCAGCGTACCTCGGGCTAGCGACTCCAGAGCGAACCCGATCAGGACGGCGATCAACGCGCCAAAGAGTTCATCCGAGCCACGCAGTAAGCGCTCCTCAATGGGCGCGCGCAACACGACGATAAGGATCATGACTGAAACGATCAGAATCGCACCGAGCAGCGAGGCCTTCTTGATCAGCGGACGCGTACCCTGGCCCTGCGAATGTCGGTGTGCGACCGCGCGCGCCACCTCCTGCTCGAGAGGGAGAAACAGGCCGGGTGCGAGCACGAAGGCCGTCACCCAAAGACCATTTAGTGCGGCATACGAGGAAGCTCCGAGCACTCGAAACGCGAGGATCTGGAAGGCGTAAGCAGAGATCCCAGCGACCAGGAGCCCAAGCGCGACTGGCACAGTGCCAGTCGGAAGAGCGGCGATCAATGCTGCCCCTCGCCCGCTGCGTAGCAACGGCATGCCGCTACCCGCGGAGCTCGGCGCCGAGACCGCCCACGAGCGCAGCAACGATCTGCTCACGAGCGGCGGTTGCGTCTTCGTCGGTCAGCGTGCGATCGTCGGCTTGGAAGACCAACCGCAGAGCCACCGAGACCTTGCCGGCTCCAACACGTTCGGCATCCGAGAACACGTCGAAGACGTCGACCTCACGCAGAAGATCACCGCCGGCATCCCGCGCTGCGGTAAGGAGCGTGGCAGCCTCGACACTGTCATCGACAATCACTGCGATGTCTTGCCGCACCGGCGGGAAGGACGAGAGATCTTCAAAACTCGAGATTCCCGGCACTGCAGCAGTGAGGGCCGCGAGATCGATCTCTGCCATCGACACTGGTCCATCCAGGTCAAGATCCACCGCGGGACCGGGATGCAATTCGCCGATCACGCCAAACCGCACACTACCTGCCACCAGCGCAGCCGCGCGACCGGGATGCAGCTGAGCAACCGCCGTCTCGGCAACGCGCGTGGCGTCGACACCCAGGCGGGCGAGCAATCCGTCGACGATGCCGACCAGCGTGCTGAAGTCCGCAGGGGCGCCAGCGCCCGTCCACCCTTCGCCGCCGAGATGCCCGGCGATCGCGATGCCGAGTTTCGACTCCTCGATCGCAAGCCCGCCGTCACCGCCGGGGCGATATGAGCGGCCGATCTCGAAGATCTGGACGTCGCGCTCGCCGACCGAGCGGTTACGACGGACCACCTCGATCAGACTCGGGATCAGTGATGTACGCAACTCGGAGAGGTCGGCGGAAAGCGGGTTGCGCAGCACGATCGAATCCGCGCCATCCAGGTGGTACGCCGCGCGCACATCGGGGTCGACGAGGCTGATCGTGGAGACCTCGCGCAGCCCCACGCCGGCGAGGTGATCCTCGATGCGGCGGCGGATCTGCTGCTCTCGCGTCAAACCGCCGATGCCCGGTGGGACCCGCGGTAGCTCGACCGGCACGTGCTTGAGTCCGTGGACGCGGCCGATCTCCTCCACGAGGTCAATCTCGCGCGTCGCGTCGAGCCAGCGCCAGAACGGCACGGTGCAGGACCATGCTTCGCCAGTGTCCGCTGGCGCGTAGCCGAGTCCATCGAGGATGCGCTTGACCTCAGCATCCTGGACGTGCATACCGAGTACCTCAACCGGGCGCTGCTTCCGCAGCGCCACGGTTTGGTCATCCGGCAAGTCGGCGATGACATCCTGCGGGTCGCCGAGCATCTTTGCGCCCGACCACTCGACGATCAGCTGCGCTGCGCGAACCGACGCAAGCGGCGCGAGGTGTGGGCTGACGCCCTTCTCCCACCGGTTTGAGCCGTCGGTGCGCAGACCGAGCGCCTTCGAGGTGCGCTGGATACCACCGCGCTCGAAGCACGCGACCTCGAGCATCACCTTCGTGGTGCCATCCTTGATCTCCGACGCGGCACCGCCCATCACGCCGGCGATGCCACTCGGGCCATCCGCATCAGCGATGACGAGCATATCGTTCGTGAGTACACGCTCCTTGTCGTCGAGCGTCGTGATCGTCTCGCCATCGCGCGCCAGCCGCGCAGTCAGCGCTTTGCCTGGAATCTTGTCGGCATCGTAGACGTGCAGCGGGTTGCCGAGCTCGTGCATCACGTAGTTGGTGACGTCGACGACGTTCGAGATCGGGCGGATGCCTGCAGCCGCGAGGCGCTGGCGGATGCGGAATGGTGACGGGCCGATCGTGACATTCGTGAAGCCGCGTGCCGTGAAGCGCGAGCAGCGCTCCGGCGCATCGATGGCCACGGTGACGAGATCGGAAGTGCTGCCACCGGTGGCGGCGGGCTCGGTGCCCGGCATCGGCGCAAGCGGCAGGTCGAAGAGTACTGCGACCTCGCGGGCCATGCCGTAGACGCTCAGGCAGTCACCACGGTTTGACTCGACGGAGATGTCCAGCACCACCTCATCGAGCTCGACGTGGTCGGCGAGGCGCGAGCCGACCTCATAACCCGCATCGGCGGGCAGGATGATGATGCCGTCGTGCTCATCGGAGAGCCCAAGCTCTCGCTCGGAGAGCATCATCCCGTTTGAGACCTCGCCGCGGAGCTTGGCCTGCTTCAGCGGGGCATCGGCTCCCGGCAGCACGGAGCCAGGCGTGGCGACCACGACGGTGTCACCAATCGCGAAATTGGAGGCGCCGCAGACGATCTGGCGCAGCTCCTCATCGCCCGTGTCGACGCGGCAAAGGCGGAGGCGGTCGGCGTTCGGATGCTTCTCGAAGTGCTCGACGCGGCCAATCACGAAGTTGGCGTGGTTGCCGCCCTCTTTCGGGGCACCGGGGCGCAGGATGCCCTCGATCTCGAAGCCGGAGGTGCCGAGGCGATCGGCGAGCTCCTCGGGCGTGCCGGAGTAGTCGACGAAGTCTCGGAGCCAGGAAAGCGGAAGTCGCATGCGTCAGTCTGCTCTCTGGATCAGGCCGGGAACTGCGCGAGGAAGCGCACGTCGTTGTCGTAGAGCATCCGGATGTCCGGAATGCCATGGCGGAGCATCGCGACGCGCTCGATGCCGACGCCGAAGGCGAAGCCGGTGTACTTCTCGCTGTCGTAGCCGACGTGCTCGAGCACGTTGGGGTCGACCATGCCGGCGCCGAGGATTTCCATCCAGCCGTCGCCCCAGGAGACATCGACTTCGATGCTCGGCTCGGTGAACGGGAAGAACCCCGAGCGCAGGCGGATCTCGCGATCGGCGCCGAAGAGCTTCTTGGTCAGGTGATCGAGCGTGCCCTTGAGATGTGCGAGGGTCACGCCCTCGTCGATCAGCAGCCCCTCGACCTGATGGAAGATCGGCGAGTGCGTGGCGTCCTGGGTGTCTCGGCGGTAGACGCGGCCCGGGCAGATGATCGCTACAGGTGGCTCCTGGCTCTGCATCACACGCACCTGCACCGGCGAGGTATGGGTGCGCAGCAACACGCTGTCGGAAACCCAGAGTGTGTCGGAGTCGGCCTTGGCCGGATGATCCTCGGGGATGTTGAGGGCCGTGAAGTTGTTGAACTCCGTCTCGACCTCGGGACCCTCCGCGATTGCATAGCCCATGTCGAGGAAGATCTGCTCGATCTCGCGGCGGGTCTGCGTCAGAACATGTAAGCCGCCATGGGGCATGGCGCGACCGGGCAACGTGACATCGATGCGGTCGTTGGCGAGCTTGTCTGCCAGCGCTGCGCTTTCGAGTTGGGCCTCGCGCTCGGCCAGGCGCGCTTCGATCTGCTGGCGGGCGATGTTGAGGTTCTTGCCAGCCTCACCGCGCTGCTCAGGTGGGAGGCTGCCCACGTCACGCAGCGCCAGAGGCAGCGGCGCATTGCGCCCAACGGTGGCAATGCGGACCTCTTCGAGAGTCGCGAGATCTGCGGCAGCATCGATCTGCGCGAGCGCGTCGGCGAGAAGGGCGTCGATATCGACCA
>JBAXNN010000035.1:0-4305 GCA_037133755.1 Thermoleophilia bacterium | reverse complement strand
ACCACGGCTTCGAGCTGATGGAGCAGCAGGATGGCATCCGCAGCGTGATCACGTTCAGCTGATGCAGGACGTGCGATGATCGGCGCGATGACTGTCGTCGCTGCAACGGAAGAGGGACCGATCCGTGAGTTCCTCGGCTGGGTCACCACGGGTGATCCGCTCGACATCCTGATCACGATCGCCGTTGCGGTGCTGCTGACGGTTGTCTTCCGGCGGATCATCCGCCGCGTCGTCAATCGCACCGTGGCGCGCTCGGAGGCGCGGCATCTGATCGAGCAGCAGGACATGGCTGCCGATCCGAAGGCGCGCGCCACGCGTATGGCCCAGCGTGCGCAGGCAATCGGCACGCTGCTGACGAGCATCGTCTCGCTGCTCATCTGGATCAACGCGCTGCTGGTGATCCTGGAGTTGATCGGGATCAACATCACGCCGCTGCTTGCGAGTGCTGGCGTCGTCGGCGTGGCGCTCGCCTTTGGTGCGCAGACGCTGGTGAAGGACTACCTCGCCGGGATCTTCCTGATCATCGAGGACCAGTACGGCGTCGGCGACGTCGTGCAGTTCGATGCCGTGACCGGCGTGATCGAGGAGGTCGCGTTGCGCACGACCCGCGTTCGCGACTTCACCGGCGTGGTCTGGTACCTCCGCAATGGCGAGATCCTCAACGTCGCTAACCGCTCGCAGGGCTGGAGCCTCGCGATCGTCGAACTACCCGTTGCGACCGCCACCGATTTCACCGTCGTCCGCCGTGTCGTCGACGAGGTTGGTCAAACGCTTGTGCGAGATCCCGAGTTCGGCCCGAAGGTGATTGCCGCCCCGGTCTTCATGGGCATCGAGGTCGTGGCTGGCGATGCCCTGCTCGTGCGCGTCACGGAGCGCGTCGTGCCGGAGCACCAGCTGCTGATCCAGCGAGCTCTGCGCGAGCAGCTGATCACCGCGCTGCAGGCCGCCGGTGTGGTGATCCCGCAGAACGTGGTCCTTGCGGACCTGATGCTCGCACGCCCGACGGGCTAGCTCGACAGCACGTCGACGAGGATCGGCTCGGCAATCGCCATGTCCTCATCCGAGCCGATCGTGATGCGAATCTTGGTCGGCGCACCGAAGCCATTCAGCGGCCGCACGATCACGCCGCGCTGCATCAACGCCGCGGTCGTGGCCTGCGCGTCGTCGACCGTGACGGTCAGGAAGTTCGCAACGCCGGTCGTCGCGACGCCGGCGGCGGCAAGCTTGGCGCGTAGCGACTCGCGGCGCACGGCATTCTCCTGGCCGCGACGCTCGATCGTTGCGGTGTCGGCCAGCGAGGCGATCGCGGCGGCCGTGGCCATCGAGCTGACGTCGAATGGCCCGCGCACGCGGATCGACGCGTCGATGATCCAGGCGGGAGCGGCCATCCAGCCGATGCGCAGCCCGGCGAGGCCATAGATCTTGGAGAAGCTGCGCAGCACCGCGACACGTGGGTGGCCTGCTTTGACGTACTCCTCGATCGCGTTCGGATAGTCGTCCTCGAGGACGTAGCCGGCATACGCCTCGTCGACGACGCACACCACGTGCTCCGGCAGCGCGTCGACGAACGCGCGCAGTTGATCGCGCGTGACGTACGTGCCGGTCGGGTTGTTCGGATTGCAGACGTAGACCATGCTCGTCTCGGGCGTGATCGCCGCGAGCATTGCGTCGAGATCGTGCGTGTCGTCCACGAGCGGCACCATGATCGCGTTGGCCTGCTGCTTCTGCGCGGTGAGCGCGTACGAGACGAACGCGGGCCAGGCGAAGACCACGTCGTCGCCAGGACCGAGGAAGGCCGAGGAGAGATAGGCGATCGACATGTCGGCGCCCGGGCTGGCGGCGACCATGTCGGGCGCGAGCCCGTGCGCGGCGGCAAGCGTGGCGTGGAGCTCGCCCGCGTCGGGGTAGCGGTTCAACTCCGGCGCCTCGGCGCTCATCGCAGCCAGCGCGGCGGGGGTGGGGCCCTCGGCCCCCTCGTTCGACGACAGCTTGACGATCGGAATGCCCTCCGGCACGCCGGTTGAGGCGCCGGGCGTGTAGACCGTCAGCTGGTCGAGATGGGGACGAAGGCGGACGCCGGCCGGTGCGCCGGGAATGACGGGCTCGCTCATGGGGTGGAGCGTACCGGCGTCAGCGCTGCGCGGCGATCCATACGTGTACCTGCGCGGTGATGTCATCGACGTCGGCGGATCCGTCCGCGACGCGCATCGTGAGATCGAAGCCTTCGTCGTCTGGGACATCGAGCACGACGTCATTGATGGCCAGCGTCGTGACGAGGGCGATCCAGCCGAGGCGCTTGTTGCCATCGACGAGCGGATGGTGGGCAACGATCGAATGCATGACGACTGCGGCCTTCGTCACGAGATCGGGGTAGAGATCCTTCCCGTAAAGCCGCATGGCTGGGCGAATCGCGGCCGACATGAGGAGTCCCTCGTCACGCACGGACATTCCCATTGCGTCGGCGAAGCGCATCAGGTCCTCGCCCGTCAGGAGCGGGGTGAGCTGTGTCATGCCTCGCCGAGCCGGCGGAGCAGATCGCCGTACCGATTCACCGCCCAGTCGAAGGAGGCGTCGACCTTTGCGCGATGGCCTTCGCGGGCAGCCTTCTCGACGAGCGCTCGGCGAAGCACGTCGTTCTTGGACATGCCGGAGTCGGCGGCGAGGGCGTCGAGGAGCTCTTGCTCCTCCTCGGTGAGACGGAGATTGATGGCCATGCCCGAATGGTACCACAGTGGTACCATTCGGGCATGGCCATCGAGACCATTACTGCAGCGTGACGGTGCCGACCAGCGCCGACGCGTCGTCCTTGCTGGGCTCGAAGTACGCGATCTCCAGCGTGTTCGAGCCGGTCTTGTGGCCGACGTACGTGCCGTCGGAATCGACGAACTGAATCGTGCCGTCGCTCATCACGACGCCGTCGATCAGCTCCGGGGCCTCCCAGTCGCCGTCGGTGGGGCGATGGCGCACCTGGCCGGTGAAGGCCGAGCCGGCGACGTCGGTGATCGTGAATTCCTTGATCACGTTGTTGTCGGCCTTGGCCATGCCGTAGCCGTCGAGCTCGCCACTCCACGTGCCCTTGAGGTCGTTGGCCGTGATGGTGGCCTCGTCGCCGGCGGCACCGCAGGCCGCGAGGACCGCGGCGATGGCTGCCGTGGCGGCAACGGCAGCGAGTAGACGAAGGGGATGACGTGGCATGGGGACTCCTAGGCGACGAATGACTGACACGGTGTTCAGCAGTATCGCAGGGCGAGACCCCGATGCGCGGGAGCGCTAGGATCGTCCCATGTCGAACGATCTCGTCCTCTACGAGCGCCGCGGCCCGTCGGCGTGGATCACGCTCAACCGCCCCGAGAAGCTCAATTCCATGACGTACGCCCTCGTCGATCAGTTCGAGGCCGCGATGGATCGCGCTGAGGCCGACGATGAGGTCCGCATCGTCGTCGTGCGCGGCGCCGGCCGCGCGTTCTGCGCCGGCTACGACCTCGAGCAGGAGGCGCTCGAGGGTGAGCCGACGATCACCGAGTGGCATGAGGTGCTCTCGCGCGACGTCGAGGTGACGATGAAGCTCTGGGGTCTCTCCAAGCCGACGATCGCCGCCGTCCACGGCTGGTGTCTGGCCGGCGGGATGGAGGTCGCGATGGCGTGCGATCTCCTGATCTGCACCGATGATGCGCGCTTCGGGGAGCCCGAGGTGCGCTACGGCTCGGGGCCCGTCACGCTGCTGATGCCCTTCGTGCTCGGCGAGCGCCGCACCCGCGAGCTGCTGCTGACGGGCGACACCGTCGACGCGCAGACCGCGCTCGACTGGGGCATCGCCAACCGCGTCGTCCCGGCCGACCGGCTCGAGGCCGAGGTGGGGGAGTGGGTCGCGCGCATCGCGCCGACGCCGCTGCGCGTGCTGCAGCTGACGAAGTCGGCGCTCAACCGCGCGCAGAAGGCGGCCGGTCTGCTCGAGGCCGTCGAGGCCAATCTCGATCTGTCGGCCATGCTCAACGGCGCCCAGACGCCGGAGCAGAACGCGTTCGACGAGATCGTCCGCACCGAGGGTGTCAAGGCTGCGTTGCAGTGGCGCGACAAGCGCTACGGCGAGATCCTCGGCGAGCTCGGCCAAGGCTGAACTCCGGGGATCCCGGGGACAGGGGACGACCGGGGTGTCCGGGACCATCGTGGTCCCGGACACCCGTGGTGCGCTGGATCAGCCGAGGTCCGGCGGGAGCAGGACGCCGTTGATCTGATGGATCACGCCGTTCGAGGCCATGATGTCGGTCTTCGTGACCTTGGTCTTGCCGTTCAGGTAGACCTTGC
>JBAXNN010000034.1:0-4359 GCA_037133755.1 Thermoleophilia bacterium | reverse complement strand
TACCCCTGATGGTCCGCCCAGGCCACTTCGACCTCGCGGATCTCGCCCTTCTCGATCGCCTTCAGCAGATCGAAGTCGCCAGCGCCCATGGATCGGGCCTCCTTGTCATCGTCGCCCCTCCCGAGGGCAGCACTCGCGGCAGAATAGCCGTCATCGGCCAGCCACCGCCCGCACGGGCATCGTCTTAAAGCCGTTGCCGAAATTGGAGCGCAGCCGCGCCGTCGGGCCGGCGAGTTCGAGGCGCAGCCCCCGATCGAGCACGGCGGTGAACAGCGTCTCGACCTGCATGCGCGCCAGAAATGCGCCGAGGCAGTAGTGCGGACCGCCGCCGCCGAAGACGACCTGCGCCGAGGCATCGCGCGTCACATCAAAGCGCAGCGGATCCTCGAAGACCTCTTCGTCGTAGTTGGCGCTGATGTAGTACATCATCAGCTTGTCGCCCTGCTTGATCTGCTTGCCACGCAGCTCCACATCCTCCGTCGCGGTGCGGCGGAATGTGTAGATCGGCGTGGCCCAGCGCAGGATCTCCTCGACAGCGCCCTTCATCAGCGAGCGATCCGCGTCGAGGATGTCGAGCTGCTCGGGCTGCAGGATGAACTGGTGCATGCCCGTGGCCAGCGAGTTGCGCGTGGTCTCGTTGCCGGCGAACACGAGCAGCTGGCAGAAGTTGACGAGCTCGGAATCCGTCAGGCGCTCGCCCTCCCATTCGGCCGAAACCAGGCGCGTGATCAGATCGTCCTGCGGATCCTGCCGGCGCGCCTCGCAGAGGTCGCGCGCGTAATCGAAGAGGTCGAGCGCCGCGGGGCTGCTGAACGGCAGGTGGTGCGGCTCGAAGCCGCGGGCACGGGCGCGCTCGTACATCTCCGGGGGCGGAGGAAGATCGGGGTCGTCGATAGCCACCAGCATGTTCGCGAGCTTGGCCAGATAGTCGGCGTCGGCCTCGGGTGCTCCGAAGACGTCGACGAACACGCGGATCGGCATCATCTCGCAGATGTCGTGGACCCAATCGAAGTCGCCCTTGGCGAGCGCGTTGTCGAGCAGGCGATCGGCCACGGCGCGGGTGTGCGCGCGGTAGGCATCGACGGTCTTGGGTGTGAACAGCGGGCTGACGATGCGGCGTAGGCGCGTGTGCTCCGGCGGGTCCGTCTCGATCATCGAGCGCCGCATCTCCATCGCGTCGGCCGGGATCTCCTCGTAGTAGATGAAGCGCTCGGCCGACGAGAACCGCTGCGCATCCTTGGAGATCGCGACGACATCCGCGTGCTTGGTGATCGCCCAGAAGCCGGGGTCGGGGGCGGTCTCCGGGTGCCAATGCACCGGATCGTGCTCGCGCAGCAGGCGGAAGGACTCGTGCGGCACGCCGTGCAGGTACACGTCCGGGTCCTTCAGCTCAATGGCAGACAGATCCAGCGTCTCGGTCACCGCTCCTCCTTGACCGAAATCCTACCGACAGCGCCGAATTGCGCGATTTCAGCGCCGAGATTCGCGGATTTTCGTAGGCGCCGTGCGGGATATGACGATACGGAAGGGTTGCAATTCGTCATGGCGAACCTTTAGGCTGCGAACCGTCCTGCAGTCGGAATGCTCCGGCCGAGGAGGGGACACGGAGAAAAAGGAGAGGGACTTGGCTACGGATTCCGGGAGCAATGCTCCTGCCGCGGACATCGTCAATCCGATGACCGGGCAACACCACCTTGCGAAGGGCGCCCTGAACACGCGTCAGGTGCTCTTCTGCTGCGTCACGGGAGCCGCGCCGATCTCGGCCATGCTCTTCAACGGACCGGTCGGCATTCTCGGCGCCGGCTGGGCTGTGCCGGGCGCCTTCATCCTCGCGACGATCGTGCTGACGATCTTCTCGGTGGGCTACATCGAGATGGCACGTCGCGTGACCGCTGCCGGCGGCTTCTACTCGTTCATCTCGCATGCCTTCGGCAGCATCCTGGGCATGGGCACCGCCCTGCTGATGACCTTCTGCTACCTCGTGTTCTCAGCAGCGGTCACGGGCGTGACCTCGTACTTCGCCGTCTCCACCATCAGTGAATGGTTCGGCGTTGACGTCCCCGTCTGGATCTTCCTGTTCGGCACCATCATCCTGATGGTGGCGTTCACGTTCTTCCACATTGAGGTGACGGCACGTATCCTCGGCATCGCCCTCGTCTGCGAGCTGATCGCGCTGCTCGTGTTCTGCGGTGCGGTCATCGTGCACGGCGGCGGCCCCGACGGCTTCGCCGTCAAGTCGCTCAACCCGATGGAGGTCTTCGGGGACGGCAACATGGCAATCGCAGCGGGTGCCACCGGCATCGCGCTGTTCGCCGCGTTCTGGTCGTGGGTCGGCTTCGAGATGGCCCCGAACTACGCCGAGGAAGCGCAGGAGCCCAAGAAGGTCATGGCTCCCGCCATGTACGTCTCGGTGATTGGTCTCGGCATCCTCTACGTCTTCGTGATGTGGATGTTCGTCGCCGGTGCTGGCTACCAGGGCTCGGCAGATCTCGTCAACCAGCAGTTCGCCGGCGAGATCGGCTCGATCTTCTACCCGCTCACGGACGAGTACTTCGGCAAGCCGCTGACGTGGGCCTTCCAGCTCTTCATCGTGACGGGCTCGTTCGCCTGTCAGCTCGCGTTCTTCAACACGGGCTGCCGCTACCTGTTCTCGATGGGTCGTGAGGGCGTGCTCCCGAGCGCGCTCGGCAAGACGCATGCGAAGCACCACTCCACGCATGTCGCCGGTGTGGTCGCAGGCATCTTCCTGCTGATCTCGGCCGGCGCGTTCCTCCTGTTCGACTCGCCCGCGCTCGGCGCCCTGCTGAAGCTCGGTACGTGGAGCCCGCTGCTCGGCGTTGCCGGCATCCTCGCCATCCAGGCGCTGGTGTCGGTGGCGATCATCGTCTACTTCCTGACGAAGGCCAAGGACGGCTTCCACTGGTTCAAGACGCTGATCTGCCCGATCGTCGCCGCCGTGACCCAGGTCTACGCGGTGTACCTGCTCTTCAAGTTCCGTGGCGATCTGTCGGCCGCGGCCGACGTGCCGTTCATCCAGTACCTGTGGGTCTGGCCGATCGTCGTGTTCGCCATAGGCGTGATCATCGCCCTGGCACTGCGCGCCACGAACCCCGCGAAGTACGCGGGCATCGGGCGCTACCTGCACGAGGACGTTCCCGCCGCCTAGCGGCTCGCACGCGGCCCCCGTTCGGTCCGGCTCAGCCGATGCCGAACGGGGGCCTTCTGCGTTTAGGCTTCCCCTATGGCAACCCCCACCGAAGACCTCAGCCGCGTCGACCTGATCACGCCCGAGCTGTGGGAGGAGCAGGTCCTCCACGACGAGTTCGCGCTGCTGCGCCACGAGGACCCCGTCCACTGGCATCCGGAGCCGGCACCGAACCATGGGTTCTGGGCGATCACCAAGCACGAGGACGTCGTCGCGGTCTCGAAGAATCCGCAGGTGTTCTCGTCGGGTGAGGGCCTGACGATGCTCGAGGAGGTCGAGCCAGAGTCGCTCGAGAAGCGCCGTAGCCTGATCGACTCTGACGCGCCGCTGCACCAGCACCTGCGCCGCGTCGTCTCCCCCCTCTTCACGCCCAAGTCGGTCAACGCGCACGAGGCCTTTGCCCGCGCGACCGCTGCGCGCCTGCTCGACGCCGCAACGGCACGCAGCGAGTTCGACTGGGTGCTCGACGTCGCCGAGCCACTGCCGATCACGGTGCTGCTCAACATCCTCGGCGTGCCGCCTGAGGACGCCGACCGTCTGATCACGCTGTCGAACCAGATGATCGCGATCGACGATCCCGACTACGCGCCCGACTACGACAGCCTGCCGCCCGGTGTTGATCCCAAGGACCTCCCGTTCGGCAGCCCGGCCTCGTACCACGTGTTCGAGTACGGCCGCCAGATCGGCGAGGAGCGTCGCGCCAACCCGACCGACGATCTCGTCTCACGCCTGATCCACTCGGAGGTCGATGGCGACCAGCTGACGCCGCTCGAGTACTGCAATATGTTCCAGATCCTCATCCTCGCGGGCAACGAGACGACGCGCACGACGCTGACGCACGGGATGAAGGCCTTCATCGACAACCCCGAGCAGCTCGCGCTGCTCAAGGCGCAGCCGGAGCTGATGAACAAGGCCGTCGAGGAGATCATCCGCTGGGCCACGCCCGTGCTCTACATGCGCCGCACGGCGATGGAGGACACCGTGCTGCGCGGCGCGGAGATCAGCAAGGGCGACAAGGTCGTCATGTGGTACATGAGCGCGAACTACGACGAGGACGTCTTCGACGATCCGCACACGTTCGACATCGCCCGCGATCCGAACCCGCACCTCGGCTTCGGCGGTGGCGGCCCGCACTTCTGCCTCGGCGCCTGGCT
>JBAXNN010000033.1:0-4669 GCA_037133755.1 Thermoleophilia bacterium | reverse complement strand
CACCACCACCGGCCCCAGCACCTTCTCCGGCTGGACCGGCGCGTGCACGGGCACCGGCACCTGCACCGTCACCATGACGCAAGCCCGCTCTGTGACCGTGACGTTCGCCGCCGTACCGACGTGGCTGCTCGCCTCCGCCGCGTCTGGCACGGGCTGCGGCACGATCACCTCGCTGCCCTGGGGCATCAGCTGCTCGCCCATCTGCAGCACGCTGTTTGATGACGGCACAACCGTGACGCTCATGGCCGCGCCCGCAGCCGGCAGCAGCTTCACCGGCTGGACCGGCATCTGCACCGGCACCAGCACCTGCACCGTCTCGATGACCCAGGCCCGAAGCGTCACCGCCGCGTTCACCATCGTCCCCGTCGACCCGGTCTCGCCGGCAACCACCCCGGCGACCACGCCAGTCGAGCCCGCCGTCGACCCCGCGCCCGCCAACACCATCACCTTCGGCGTCGCATCGATCAGCCCGAGCGTCGGCACGCGCAACAGCAAAACCACCGCCGCGCTGATCACCGTCGTGACGGCTCCCGGATTGGGCACGGTGCGCCAGACCGTGTCGTGGCGTGTGCCGGGACGCAAGCGGGCGATCAGCGCCTGCCGTGCAGCATCCACCACCGTCGCCGCACCCGGCTCGATCCAGCTGACGTGCGCGCTCAATTCCAAGACGCAACGCGCACTGCAGCGACGATCCCTGAAAGTCACGCTCCGCACGACATTCACGCCCGTTGGCGGCACACCGACGAAACTGACCCGCACCACCACGATCGAGCGTGCCCCGCGAACCGCCGCCGAAGCCGTCCAGACCTCGGTCGAGACCAAGGGGCCGGGCACGATCACCCAGACCGGAACCCTCGCCGCGTCCCGAGCCCGCGCCGCCACGCGCGTCTGCACCAGCGTGCTCCGCATCACCAAGGCAGGCACCTATGACGTCGGCTGCTCACTCACGCCCTACGGCGCCGAGCTGCTGCAACGACAGGACCTGCGCGTCACGCTGACCACGACCTACACGCCCAAGGGCGGCGGCAAGCCCGTCACCATCAGCCGCGTTGTCTACCTGCCACGCACCGTTGCACCGGGCGTGACGGGCTGAGCAGATGCTGCGCGAGCACCGACAGCACCTGACGCCTCCGTCGTTCGCCACTACGATCGGCAGGATGGAACCGCCGGCACCCGACCCCGACTTCAGTCGCCGCGTGCTCGTCGTCGAGGACGAGCCGCTGATGCAGCAGTTGATCCGCGACGTGCTGCACGCCGCTGGCTTCGAGGCGCGGATCGAGAGCGATGCGGCCGCCGCCGTCGAAGCGTTCGACGCGTTCGACCCCGATGCGTTGCTCGTCGATATCGACCTCGGTACCGGCCCCAACGGGATCGAGTTCGCCGAGGCGATCCGCCTGCGCGCCCCCTATCTCGGCATCGTGTTCCTGACGCGCGTCGCCGACCCGCGCCTGGCCGGCGCGACCTTCGCTGATACCGATCCGAACGTGGCGTTCCTGCGCAAGCAGGACGTCGACGACCGTGAGCGCATCGTCGAGGCGATGGAGGCCGTGCTCGCCGACGCCGCCGGCGAGAGCGTGCGCCACGACCTCACCCGGGAGCGTGCGTTCGCGGATCTCACGCGAACGCAGCTCGAGGTGCTGCGGCTCGTCGCCGCCGGTGCCAGCAACACCGAGATCGCGCGCCAGCGCGGCACGTCGCTGCGCGGCGCGGAGAGCCTGCTGCGCCGCACCTTCGCCGCAGCGGGCATCGACTCGAACGATCCCGCGCTGAACGCACGCGTCATGGCCGCCCGCGCGTTCCTTGACGCGCGCGGATCGCCATCGTGATGACGGCGTAATACCCGAACATCCGGCGCGCGCGACCGAAGTGTTCGTGACCATTGTCGCGATGCCGCTATTCCGATCGCCGTCCTTGACGCTCGCGCCCGGGAGTCCAAGGTGGTAGGCCGCCTTCGTCAGCGCCTTGACCGCCTCGGTGCGCCCGAGGCATTCTCGCTTCGCATCGCGCTGATCACATTCCCGTTCGCAGTCGCCTTCGCCATCGGCCTCGACCGGCCACGCCTCGGTGGTTCGCTGGTGGCCTGGCTCGGCATCGTGCTCCTTGCGCAGCTCGCCGTCGTGCTCGTCGCCCTGCCGCTGCGCCTGACGATCCTGCGCGCCGGCGAACGCGCAGCGCGACCCCTGACCACGCTGCTCGCCTTCGGACTGCTCGGCAGTCTCCGCGGCCTCACGCTCAACGCCGTCGCCCTCGAAGTCGGGATTGCCGATCACATCGAGTGGACCTCGCGCATCGCCGGCGGCTTCCTAGCGGGCGCAGTCATCGGCGGCGTAACCGCGTACTTCACCGTCGCCTCGATCGAGCACCGCGCAATCCTTCGCAGGCTGCTGGAGCAGCAGGCCTCGCTGACCGCCGCACGCGAGCGCGAAACCACGCTGCTCGCCCAGGTCCGACGCGAGCTCGGCCAACTCGTGGACGAGCAGGTGATCCGCCCGCTCCGCATACTCGCCGACGAGCTGCGCGCCGCGACACCCGGCGCGTCGCTCGGCGCCGCCGACCGTGTCGATCAGCTCGTCGAGGAACACACACGTCCCATCTCCGCGCTGCTTCTGTCGCTCCCCGACGACACGATGATCACACCGGGGACGATCGCCGCCGACCAGGCCACCACTACCACGTGGCGACGCCTCCGCGACAGCTCCGCCCTGGCGGCACGATCGCGCCCGCTGCAGCCACTGATACCCGCGCTCGCAATCGGGATGTGGGGCTTCGGCAGCATCGCACTCGGTAGCACGTCGGCACGTGCACTGATCGGCGCCGTTGCCGCAGTGGCGGTCACTGTCGTGCTCACCGCACTCCTGGATCGCCAGTGGTATCGGATAGCGCGCCTGTCGGATCTGATCTGCGTCCTGCTCGCGATCGCCGCGATTAGCAGTGCGATCCTGGCGGGGATCGGCACCTACGTCGCGGTCACCGGCTCGCTCGACCCCTGGAAGGGCATCACCGTCCTGTTCCTAGTGGTCGTCGCCACTGCGGCGGCGCGCCTGCGCGCGCTCGCAGCCGCGCTGCAGACCGAGCGCGAGGCGCTGGAGCACAACCTCCGCAGCACCGTCGGCGAACTGGAGTGGCAGGTGGCCCACGTCCGCGCACGCGTGCGGGCGAAGCGCGAGGCGCTGGCACGCGTCGTGCACGGACCGGTGCAGGCGACGCTGGTCTCCGTCGGCGCACGGCTCGCCGCAGCCGAGCGCGACGGAACGCTCAACGATGCGCTGCTGCGTTCCCTCGCCGACGAGCTCGATGCCGCACTCACCGCCATCGCCGAGCCGCGCGCGCCGCGCATCGAAGTCGCCGAGGTGCTCGGGCAGTTCGTTCGCCTCTGGCATGGCGTGGTCGAGATCCAGCTGGCCATCGCCCCCGCAGCCGAGGATGCCCTCGCCGCCGACTCAGATGCCGCCGCGACTGTCGTGGAGATCGCGCGCGAGGCGATCCTCAACGCCGTGCGCCACGCAGGTAGCACGACGATCTCCATCGACGTCACGCTCGATGACTCCAACGTTGCGCGTGTGGTGGCCGATTGCGACCTCACGGTCCAAGCACCAGCCAACCCATCAGGGTCGGGATCGGTGCTCCTCGATCGCGTCACGCTCTCATGGCACCGCACGATCTCCGAACGCACCGTGCACCTCGAGGCACGCGTCCCCGTCGTGGCGTGACGCGTCGTCGCTTGCGTCCAGTGATCGGAACAGGCAGCATCACGACATGGCTGTGATCTGGTGGGTTGTCGCCGTGCTGGCGATCTTCGGCATCGCGCTCTACTCGGTAGGGCAGGTCCTGCTGCGCGGTCCGGCCGAGTCGGAGGTTCCGAAGTCGGGCGGCATGCTGATGCTTGTCGGCGGCGCGCTCGTCATCACGGGTGCGATGCTCGCGATCGCGCACCTCGCGTTCGGCCTGTTCTGACCCGCGCGCCAGATTGCGGCTGGTTGGTAATGTGCCGCGCAGCGGCGAGATAGCTCAGTTGGTAGAGCACGCGACTGAAAATCGCGGTGTCCCCGGTTCGAGCCCGGGTCTCGCCACTCTCTGTGGTCAGGAGCGAGCGAAGGCGATCAGCGGAAGCGGATCACCCACATCAGCAGCTCGCAGCGCCGCGATGTACGCCGCCCGCATCGATTGAGCATCCGGAAGGGTCGCACCCCACGAGAACGGCTCCCCGCCGAGACCTCCTGCGAGCAAGTCAGCGAAGAGGCGCGCGTGACGTCCGTTTCCGTTTGGAAATGGATGCACATGAACCAGCCGATGGTGCACGCGGACGCACAGCGCATCGCGATCATCATCGTTGGCGATCCAGTGCTGGGTATCACCGAGCAGTGCTCCCACGCCCTCGTGGATCAGCCATGCATCGACACCCAGATTGCGCGACGTCGTTCGGTACGTACCTGCCCAGGACCAGACGTCGCCAAACATCCGTCGATGCAGCGCGCGCACGAAGGACTCCTCGAGGATCTGCTCGACCGTCGGGCGTCGGCGCCTCCCCCACGTGATGGCCTTCGCCACGTTCCGCTGCTCTGCCGCATCGAGGTCGCCGCGCGTAGCGATGTGTCCGAGGCGCAGCCCCACGAGATCGTCCGGGTCGAGCGATGTCTGCCCATCACGGGTGGCAACAAGCTCGCTCACC
>JBAXNN010000032.1:0-5278 GCA_037133755.1 Thermoleophilia bacterium | reverse complement strand
ATCGTCCGGGTCGAGCGATGTCTGCCCATCACGGGTGGCAACAAGCTCGCTCACCGGGTTAGTCTCGCCACAGGAGCGACGACGTCTTCGCCTTCGCCACCATCTCCTCGAAGAGCAACGCATCCGACGCATCGTCGACTGCCTGATCCTCGACCGTCATGGTGTGTCTCGCACGACCGAGATCACGTTCGGCCACGATCTGCGCCCGGCGATCCACGATCGCATCGAGCGAATCTGTCGGGACGAACGCGTAAACCAACCGGCAGTCCATCGCCTCCGCAACGCGACGCAGGGAATCAAGGCGGATTCGCCCGTCGAGTTCGGAGCGCTCGAGCTGTGCGACTGCCTGATCCGATACGCCGAGACGACGCGCGAGCTCGCTCCGCGGCATGAGCAGCGCTCGACGAACGGCGTGGATCCAGCCCTTATGCGGTGTCTCCATGGGAAATGCGCGCCATGCGGAAAGGCGCCCGTCGAGGATTCGACGCTGCTGCACGGGAGTCGTCATGGGCCAACCGTACCACAAAATACAAGTTGTGACTTGTATTATTTTTACAAATCACAAGTTGTAACTTGCGTATGGCGAACGATGTCCACCGGCACTCGCTCGCTCTGTCTACTTGGCGGTGATGCGCACCGGGAAGTGCTTGAGGCCGTTCGTGAAGTTCGAGACGAGTCGGCGCTCCGGGCCCGTCTGCTCGATCGACTTGAGGCGTGGGAAGAGCTGTTCGTACAGCACGCGGATCTCGAGGCGCGCGAGGTGCGTGCCGATGCAGTAGTGCGGGCCGCCACGACCGAAGGCAAGGTGCTCATCCTTCTTGCGCGAGAAATCGAGCACGTGCGGATTCTCGAAGGCCTCGGCGTCGCGATTCGCGGCGGCGAACCAGATGACGACGCGCTCGCCGGCCTTGATCTCCTGGCCGCGGATCTCCGTGTCCTCGATGGCAGTACGGCGGAAGTGCCAGACCGGTGAGGCGATGCGGATCAGCTCGTCGACGGCCTGATCCGTCGCGGCACCCGGCTGGGAAAACTCGGCCATCGCGCGATCGTCGTTGAACAGCGCGAGTAGGCCAAGCGCCATCGACTGGCGCGTCGTCTCGTTGCCGGCCACGACGAATAGCGCGAAGTTGTTGTCGAGATCGCGGTCGCCGAGCAGGTGGCCACCGATTTCCATGTTGGCGAGGATCGAGAGCACGTCCTCTTGCGGTGCGCCGCGGCGGGCGTCGATCGTCTGACGGCCCATGGCACAGAGCTCGGCCGCGGCCTCGCTCCCGAACGGCAGGTACTTGAAGGCCTCGGCCTCGGGCGAGCCGGCCACGTGGATCGCGATCTCGGGGTCCGAGTCGATGATCATGCGATCGCCGAGCTCGATGAAGCGGTCGAACTGCTCCGGCGGCAGACCGAGGATCGTGCCGAGCACGCGGATGGGAATCAGCGCCGCAATGTCATGGACGAAGCAGATGTCCTGCTTCTCGAAGGCCTCGTCGAGGACCTGGTCCACGATCACGCGCAGCTGGTCTTCGTAGCGGGCGATCGACTTGGGCGTGAAGTCGCGCGCGAACGGCTTGCGCCACTCGTTGTGCAGCGGCGCGTCGGTCTCCATGAAGTTGCGTCGCGCCTCGAGCACGTCGGGCTCGACGTGGCCGATGCGCGCGGAGCCGCCGGCCTGCGAGGAGAAGACCTTGGCGCGCTTGAGCACGTCGAGGACGTCGTCGTACTTCGTGACGCACCAGAAGCCGTCGGCATCGTCGGGGTGGCGGTAGACGGGAGCCTCGCGCTGCAGGTACTCGAAGATGTCCCACGGCTCGCGCTCGGCGAACAGCTGGTGGTCGAGCAGGTCGAACTTGGGTGTCTCAAGCGCTGCCATGTCGTTCTCCCCTCCGAAGAATTGGATCCAATATACAAAATGGGCGGGGAATGTCCACCCCCGATCGCCGCCCAGGCCGAATACATCTGTATCGCATATTTTTATAACGTTCGTTTTGGATGTAACCTTCCTGCTATGCCCCGACTTCGTGAAGAGACCTACGCCGCCCGCCGCCAGCACATTCTCGACTCCGCCCGCACGTGCTTCTCGCGCCGCGGCTTTCACGCCGCGTCGATGATGGATCTGCAGGAAGAGGCCGGCGTGTCCGCCGGTGCGATCTACGTCTACTTCCCCGGGAAGGCCGACATCGTCAACGCGATCACCGAGGCGAATCTTGCGCAGACCGAGGCCGCCTTGACAACGATCCTCGCGGCCGACCCGGCGCCGAGCTTTCACGACGCGCTGCTGCAGGTCGTCACCGTCGTCGACAAGATCGCCAAGGGCCCAACCGCCGGCATCGCCTTCGACGTCTGGGGTGAGGCCGCTCGTGATCCGCAGGTCGGCAAGGTCGTCAAGCAGCGCTTTGCTGCGATCCGTGGCCTCTTCGCGGGCCTCGCAGCGCGCGCCGTCAAGACGGGAGAGCTGCCGAAGCGCACCGACACGAAGGCCGCTGGCACTGCGCTGTTTGCCCAGGTCGTCCTCGGGTACTACACGCTGCGTCTCACCTCGGGCGATGTCCGCCCGCAGGCGTACGTCGACGGCATCGTGTCCATGTTCAAGGGCTAACGCCGCCGGGCGCGGCATCCTTCTCACTATGGAAGCCGCTGCAATCCCCGATCCCAAGCGCTGGATCGCGCTCGGCGTGGTCGCCGCCGGCGTCGCGCTGATCATCATCGACTCGACGATCGTCAACGTCGCACTGCCCACGATCATCAGGGATCTCAAGCTCGGCCTGTCGGGCGCCGAGTGGGTCAACTCGATTTACAGCCTCGTGTTCGCTGCGCTGCTGATCGCCACCGGTCGCTTCGCCGACATGCGCGGTCGTCGCCTCGTCTACATCGCGGGCCTTGCCATCTTTGCCGGTTCGAGTGTCCTCGCCGGCATCGCGGGCAGTGGCGAGCTGTTGATCCTCGCGCGCCTCCTGCAGGGCGTGGGTGGTGCACTGGTGCTGCCCTCGACGCTGTCGATCGTCAACTCGACGTTTCAGGGCAAGGAGCGTGCCGCAGCATTTGGCGTCTGGGGCGGCACGATCGGCGGCATGGCCGCACTCGGACCGATTCTCGGCGGGTGGATCACCACGAGCTTCGGCTGGCGTTGGATCTTCCTGATCAACATCCCGATCGCCGCGGTCCTGATTGTGCTGTCACTCAAGTACGTGCGCGAGTCGCGCGATGCCAACGCACGCCCGACGGGTGACGCCGTGGGAGCGATCAGCATCGGGCTTGGGCTTGCCGCGCTTGTCTTCGCACTGATCGAGGGTCGTACGTACGGCTGGTGGTCGCCGGTCGACACGTTCTCGCCGTTCGGCTGGGACTGGCCGAGTTCCTCGGTCTCCGTGATTCCCTTCGCCTTCGCGCTCTCGATCATCTGCGTTGCGGTATTCCTGCTGAACGCCCGCAGTCGCCAGCGTGCCGGCCGCGCGCGCTTTGTGGACCTCGAGCTGTTCCGCCTGCGCTCGTTCGGCTTCGGCAACATCACGGCGCTGCTCGTGAGCCTCGGCGAGTTCGGCCTGCTCTTCGCGATCCCGCTCTACCTGCAGAACGTGCTCGGCCTCTCGGCGACGCAGTCCGGGCTCGTGATCGCCTGCCTGGCCGTGGGCGCGTTCGTGACGGCCGGCATGGCGGCGCCGATCTCCAAGAAACTCGGCGGCCGCGGCGTCGTGCAGCTCGGCATGGCCCTCGAGGCGATCGGCCTCGCGGCATTCGCACTCGTCGTCGCACCGGGCATTCCCGCGTGGCACCTCATCCCCACGCTGTTCGTCTACGGCCTCGGCATCGGCTTCGCCACCGCGCAGCTGACGGGCGTGATCCTCGCCGAGGTCCCAGTCGCCGCATCGGGGCAGGCCTCGGGCATCCAGTCGACGTCGCGCCAGATCGGCTCGGCACTCGGCGTTGCCCTGCTCGGCGTGATCCTCGCCTCCGTCGTCTACAACCAGTCCAACCAGAACCTGCAGAACACGGGCATGGCGCCCGCCAAGGCGGCGGCCATGGCAACGCAGATGGAGCGCTCGGCCGGAACGGCGCTGCCCCAGATCGTGGCTGCGCCCGACGGCGCGGCGATGGCACAGCCGCTCGAGCAGGCATTCTCGGACGCCACGCGCTACACCGGCTTCGCGGCCGCGCTGTTCATCCTCGTCGGCCTCGGCTCGAGCATGCTGCTGCCGAAATCGAAGCGCGAGGAATGACCCCCGCGCCCGCGTGATTGGCGGTACCGTTTCCCCATGGCGATCGCACCCCCCACCTCGCTCGCAGACATCGATCTCACCGATCTCGAGACGTTCGTCGATCGCACGCCGCACGACTGGTTCAAGCGGCTGCGCGACGACGCACCCTGCTTCTGGAACGAGGAGGCCGGCGGGCGCGGCTTCTGGTCTGTCACCCGCTACGAGGACATCCTCGCGCTGCAGAAGCAGCCGCTCGTGTTCTCCGCCGGCGTCGGCGGTACCAGCCTCGATGACCTCACGCCCGAGCAGGTCGAGGCGCGCATGTCGCTGCTCGACATGGATCCGCCGCGCCACACGCGCCTGCGTGCGCTCGTCAACCGCGGCTTCACACCGAAGGCCATCAAGGTCTACGAGGATCGCATCCGTGCCCTGATCCGTTCGATCCTCGTCGAGACGATGCCGGAGCGCGAGTTCGACTTCACGGAGCGCGTTTCGATCGAGCTGCCCATGCAGATCCTGTCCGACATCATGGGCACGCCGCTCGAGGATCGCCACACACTCGTGAACCTCGGCGATCGCCTGCTCGGCAACACCGAGCCCGAGTTCGTCGGCGACCTCGTCAAGGACCAGTCCGACCTCTCGCAGTACGCGCACCTGCCGTTCTCGAGCCCGGCCGCGCTCGAGATGTTCGACTACGCGCTCGGTCTCGCCGAGCTCAAGCGCGGTCAGCCGGGCGAGGACGTCGTGACGATCCTGATCAACTCGGAGCTCGACGGCGACATGCTGTCGGAGCACGAGTTCAAGCTCTTCTTCCTGCTGCTGATCACCGCCGGTAACGAGACGACCCGGCACACGATGTCGCACGGGATCTCGGCGCTCTTGCAGAACCGCGACCAGATCGATCGTCTCGTCGCCAACCCCGAGCTGTGTGGCTCTGCGGCCGAGGAGATCATCCGCTGGGCGACCGCGGTCCACCACTTCCGTCGCACCGCGACGCAGGACGTCGAGCTGCACGGCCAGCAGATCAAGGAGGGCGACAAGGTCGTCCTGTGGTTCACCTCGGCCAACCGCGACGAGCGCTTCTTCGA
>JBAXNN010000031.1:0-5386 GCA_037133755.1 Thermoleophilia bacterium | reverse complement strand
CACAACGCCGTTACCGCATTCGCTACCTTCCCGGTATGGAGCCCCGCCTCAGTTTGGTGATACCCGCTTTCAATGAAGCGGGGACGATCGAGATGGCTCTCGAGCGCGTTCTCGCTCAACCCTTCGTTTGCGAGGTCATCATCGTCGATGACGGATCGACCGACGGTACGCGAGACGTTCTCGAGGCGATCGACGACCCACGTGTGCGCGTCATCTTCCACGAAACCAACCAAGGCAAGGGTGCCGCACTCCACACCGGCTTCCGCCATGCGACGGCCGACTTCGTCGGGGTACAGGATGCCGACCTTGAGTACGACCCGGCCGACTTGGCGCGGCTGCTGAAACCACTCGTTGAGGGCCGCGCTGATGTCGTGTACGGGTCGCGCTTCGCATCTGGCGATGAGCATCGGGTGCTGTACTTCTGGCACAGCATCGGGAACAAGGTCCTGACGCTGGCCTCGAACATGGTCACGGACCTCAACCTCACCGACATGGAGACCTGTTACAAGGTCTTCCGCCGCGAGGTCATCCAAGGCCTGGACTTGGAGGAGACCCGCTTTGGCTTCGAACCCGAGGTGACCGCAAAGGTCGCAGCCCGGAACCTGAGGATCTACGAGGTAGGCATCTCCTATAGCGGCCGCACCTATGACGAGGGCAAGAAGATCGGCTGGAAGGACGGCGTTCGCGCGCTCTATTGCATCGGCAAGTACGGCGTCAAGACCCGTCGTCGACGATGAGTAGATCATCAACTCTGACGTGAGCAATCTGTCGACTGCCGATGAGGGGCGCCGGTATTCACGGCTTGGCACCTTGGTGATATTCGTCGTCGTGGCGGCTACCTGCTTCTCGTTGTGCGTGGCGACGAGCGCCTATCTCTACCGGACCGACCGTGCAGCGCAAGCCTGGGGTGCCGTGACCTGGGCCCCCTCCTACGCCGGAATCGTGCGCAGCGACGGGATGGGCTACCTCGCGTGGTCGTATGCGATCGCAACAGGCGACCTCTGCTTCGCCCCCTACATCAAAGAAACGGTGGCGTATCAGCCGCAGGCTGCTTCTGGTTTCCATCTCGCGACCGGAGACGGGTGCTTCGTTCCTCAGTACACACTTGGCCAAGGCGCGGTGTGGTCGCTACCGATCGCCGCTTTCCGGTGGCTCTACGGCCAGCGCGACTCGACGATGCCACAGCAGTGGGTATCCAAGAGCTCTGGGCTCGGAATCATCACTGGCTCCGCAGCGGTAGCCTCGATTGGACTGGCGGCTCTCGTCATCGCCTTCCGGCGCCGCACCGGCCTGCGGATAGCCCTGCTTGCCCCTGTCGCAGCGTTCGTCGGCATGTACGGATTCCACTACGCCACGTTCGACGCCCAGTTCTCGCATGCGACCTCATTCGGACTCTTCGGCGTACTTGTAGCGCTGGCACCGGCACTGCGTCGAGCGCTCCTGCACAATCAACGGCGCACGGCGATGGCGTTGGCCTTCGTGATCGGAGTCGACAGTGCGCTGATCGGCCTCGTGCGCTTACCGAATCTCGCCGTCGTGGCGGTGTTCATGGCGACGCTGCTCTGGCGACCCACCATCGACGCGCTTCGGAGGCGGCGGGGGCTCTCACCGACACCTGCGACAGTCGCGGCTGCTCTCGGCACACTCGCAGTCGTTGCCCTCATCGTTCTCGCCGTTCAGCCGATCGCATGGTTTCGCGCCACCGGTGCGTGGTTGCCCCAGACCTATGTGGGACAGGGCTTCACGGTCGGGTCCTCCACGCCGAAGATCCTCCTGAACATCCTTCTCGATCCAACTTGGCACGGAGCCATTCCCTGGTCCCCAATCATCATCGTCGCTGCGGTCGGATTCCTCTGGGGGTATCGGGTCTACGGCGTTCAGAGCCTCGGGGCCATGTTGGCCATCGGGACGATGCTGCTTACCGCAGCCACCTGGACGTTCCCCACGGGTGCCGGCGGGCTGGGCCTTCGGTTCTTGATCGATGTCTCTCCGTTCATTGCCATTGGCGTTGCTTCATTCCTCGTTCAGGCTCGACGTGGAGGACCCGGATCTGCTCGGGTGGCAACCCTTCTGGTCATCATCTGCGTGGCATGGAGCGCATCGGCCATGCTCGGCTACTGGGACGCACGGTTCTCAATCACCGGGGCACCTGCAGGAGAGCTACTTGAGGTCGTCACCACGCCGCGGCTTCCCTGAGCCGCCAATCCTGCTAGCGACGCGTTGTCAGTGCGAGCACCTCGGCGAAGTCCTCGCCCGAGCGACTCCACGGCCTCAGCGTGGGGTGATCTCGCACAAGATGGCTCGCTCCATCGCGCCCCCGTTTGAGAGTGGCAGCGATGGCACGTGCCAGTCCGTCGGGATCGAGTGGCGAGAAGCGACCGACCGCCGGGCCTGCGGCCTCGTCGAGTGATGCATCCGCGCTCACGAGTACGGGCGTGCCCGCTGCCATCGCCTCGACAACCGGCATGCCGTACCCCTCGAACAGGCTCGGGAAGACCAGCACGGCGGCGGCAGCGACGATGCCGGGCAGCTCGTCATCGCTGACGAAGCCGAGCAGCATCGTCTGCGATTCGATGCCCTGCTCGCGAATGCGCTGCCGAATGCGCTCGGCGTCGCGATCGGGCGAGCCGACGATGACCAGGCGGAGATCACGATTGGGCTCGGCGACCTTCGCAAAGGCATCGATCAGCACCCCGAGGTTCTTGCGCTCGTTGAGCGTGCCGACGGCGAGCACGTACGGTGCGCCGCCGAGGATTGCCGGTGGCACCGGCTTGGCATCGAAGAACGCCGCGTCCACCCCGGGGTAGACGATCGAGATGCGCTCGCGATCGACGCCGAGCTTGCGCACCACATCACTCGCCGTGGCCTCGGAGATGCACACGATGCGATCGGCGCGCTGCTTGAGCGAATCGAGCGTGCGCAGATGGAAGCGTCGCGTCTGCTCATCGACCCACTCGGGATGCAGTAACGGGCCGAGGTCGTAGACGATCGAGATGCGCTTGCCGCTGGCCTGCCTGGGGTGAAACCACTCCGAGTCGACGAAGGCATCGACCCTGCCGGTGATCGCCTCGAGGGTCGGGATCGGGGCCGACGAGATACCGCGGCGCAGGAATCGCGCTCCGGGCACATTGATGTGGCGGTGCTCGATGTTGGAGGGCAGCTCGCCGATCGAGGCGCGCAGACGTGCAGTGCCCTCACTACCGGCGAATGAGACGGCGACGAACTCCCAGTCGGGCCGCGCACGCGCCGTGGCGTAGAGCGTCTCGCGCGTGTAGCGGCCGATGCCCGTGGCGGGCATGCAGAGCGTGGTGAGATCCCAGCCGATGCGCACTAGCCGACCGTCTCCTCAATCGCCTTGGCGATCTGCTCCCCTGCCGCGCTCCAGGTGAAGCTGGCGGCATGTGCACGCCCATTCGCGATCAGCACCTCGGCTCGCAGCGGGTCGCCTACGACGCCGTTGATCGACGCTGCCATCGCCTTGACGTCAAGCGGGTCAAAGCGCTCGGCTGCATCGCCACAGGCCTCGTCGAGCGAGGCGTTGGCGCTCGCCGCGACAGGTACACCCGCGGCCATCGCCTCGACGACCGGCATACCGAAGCCCTCGTAGAGGCTCGGGAAGACCAGCAACCGGGCGGCGGCGACAATGCCCGCGAGCTCGTGGTCGGACACGTAGCCGAGTCGGTGCACGCGCGCAGCCACGCCGAGCCGTTCGACGGCCTCGCGGATCGCCGGCTCATCGGCGTCGGCCGCGCCGACGACAACGAGATCGATGTCGGCGTGCTCCTGCGCGACCACGGCGAACGCCTCGAGCATCCGCAGCAGGTTCTTGCGAGCGTTCGTGGTGCCGACAACGACGATGTACGGGCGCTCACCGACGACGGCGGGCGCAGACGGCACGGCGTGCCGATACTCCTCGCCCACGCCGGGGTAGGCGATCGAGATGCAATCGGGAGCGATGCCGAGGTGCTCGACGAGGTCGCGCTTGGTCACCTCCGAGATCGAGATGATGCGGTCGGCACGGTCGCTGACCTGCTTGAGCGAGCGCAGGTGCGCCTTGCGCGTGCGCGGCGAGACCCACTCGGGGAAAAGCAGCGGGATGACGTCGTAGACGATGGCGAGACGAACGCCACCCTTCTGGCGCGGGCGAAACCACTCCGAGTCGATGAACGCGTCGACGTCGCCAGAGAACTGCTCAAGACTGCGAAAGCCGAGGTCGGTGGCAAGGCGACGGGTCAGCCACGCCGGGCTCTTCACCGTCGGACGCAGCTCGACATTTGAGGGCATGCCGGCCAGCGACGTCTTGATGCGATCAACGCCCTCCTGCTCGGCCACGGCCACGGCGCGCACGTCCCAGTCGGGGCGGGCCTGCGCCATCGCATCGAGCGAACCGAGGATGTACCGCCCGATACCCGTCGGGGGAACGCTCAGCGGTGTGACTTCCCAGGCGACGCGCACGCCCTAATGATGCGCGAGCCGTCGGCTCAGGCGAGCAGCAGCACCGGCTGCTCGAGCCGCTTCTTGAACGACTGCAGCAGCGCCGCCCCGCCGGCACCGCTCGTGGCGCGGTGATCGCACGACAGCGTGACGGTCATGATCGGCCGCACGACGACCTCTCCGTCGCGCACGACGGGCGTGTCGACAGTTGCGCCAACGGCAAGGATTGCGGGCTCCGGCGGGTTGATGATCGCCATGAATCGCGTGACGCCGAACATACCGAGGTTCGAGACGGTGAACGTGCCGCCCTCGATCTCGTCCTGCAGGAGCCGGCCGGCGCGGGCGCGCTCGGCGAGATCCTGGCTGGCCTTGCTGATCTCGACGAGGCTCTTCTCGTCGGCGTGGCGGATGACGGGGACAATCAGACCCTCATCGAGCGCCACGGCGATGCCGACGTTGGCGTGTGAGTGGTAGGCAAGACCTTCGGCGACCCACGAGCGGTGCACCTCGGGGTGCTCGAGCAGCGCCAGCGCCGAGGCGCGGATGATCATGTCGGTGACGCTGATCTTCGCCTCGCCCTCGAGCGCGGCGTTGAGATCCTTACGCAGCTCGAGTGCCTTCTCCATGTCGATCTGCGACTCGACGTAGAAGTGCGGGATCGGGCCGTTCGACTCGCCCATGCGCTGGGCGATCGCCTTGAGCATGCTCGAGGGCTTCTCGATGCGCGTCTCGTCGGCCAGCGCAGCCGGGACGGGCTTGGCCGGCGCGGGCGTCGGGCCCTTCGACGCGGCGGTCTGCGGGGCAATGCCCTCGGCACCGACCTTGCCGATCAGCTTCTCAACGTCGATCTTGACGATGCGGCCCTCAGGGCCGGAGCCCTTGCCGGCAAGCACGCGTAGGTCGATGCCGTTCTCGCTGGCGAGCTTGCGGGCGATCGGGCTGGCGCGTAGCT
>JBAXNN010000030.1:0-5930 GCA_037133755.1 Thermoleophilia bacterium | reverse complement strand
GCCTCGTCGGCGAGGGCGACGCCCATCTTGCCGCTCGAGCGGTTGCCGAGGAAGCGGACGCTGTCGAGCGGCTCGCGGGTGCCGCCCGCGGTGACGAGGACGCGCTTGCCCTTCAGGCTCCCCGAGCCGAGCAGCATGCGGATGGCTTGGGTGATGCGATCGGGCTGGGCGAGACGGCCTGGGCCCTCCTCACCCTCGGCGAGCTGGCCATCCTCGGGGCCGACGATGATCGCGCCGCGGGCCTTCAGCGTCTCGATGTTCGCCTGGGTGGCCGGGTGCAGCCACATGCGGTGGTTCATCGCCGGGGCGATCAGCAGCTGGCCGGCGAGGGCCAGGGCGCTCTCGGCCACCACGTCGTCGGCGAGGCCGTGGGCGAGGCGGGCGATCGTGTTGGCGGTCGCCGGGACTATTGCCATGACCTTGGCGGCACGGGCCGCGTCGAGGTGCGGATAGATCGGGCCGTTCGGATCGGGGTCGTCCGTCAAGACATGACGGCGGCTCAGGCCCGCGAACGTCGTCTCGCCAACAAAGCGGCGCGCGGCTTTGGTCATGGCAACCTGAACGGGCACGTCGGCCTTCACGAGGCCGCGCACGACCTCGCAGGCGCGATAGGCCGCGATGCCGCCACAGACGGCAAGCAGGACAGGCGCCAGCCCGTCCTCCGGGACTACGACTCGGTGGTCTCCCACGCGATCTTGTCCGCCGCGACTTCCTCAAGCGCCATCGTCAGATAGTTCTTCGAGCGCGACTCGACCATCGGGGGTGCGTACTGCTTCTCCGCGATGAACTCGCCCTCGCCGAGCTGACGGTGATAGTCGTTGAGCTCGCGAGCACGCTGGCTGGCAACAATCACCAGCGCGTACTTCGAAGGAACAACGGCGGTCAGATCGTCAATCTTCGGATAGATCATGAAGGTCGGAGGCTCCAGGCACGAGTCGCGCAGTACGCGGCGACTGGCACAAGGTAGCAGTGGTGCGTGGGTTGGGAGGCGGTTGGGGTCGCGGCCGACGCGCTTGACAGATGTCGTGATTCACCCTAGTGTGCGGAAATAAGAAGGAAGCAGATGCCGATGATCACCGACGCCACGCATACGCCCATTCCCGACGAGGAGATCGACGCGCTTCAGACCTGCGCGCTCGCGATCGGGGCCGACGCCGAGAACAGCTCGAGCGACGAGGCTCGCCATCGGCGACTCGCCGCCTACCGGCTGTTCCGGCAGATGATGATCGCGCACGCGCGCACCGCCGAGTGGCGCGCCAACCCCATCGTGCAGGAGCTCCTGCTCGAAGTGCTCACGCTCGAAGGTGACATCGAAGCGGACGAGGACGGCCTCGACCCCGATTGGCGCGTCCGCGAGAACCTCGACCGCATCTCGCAGATCGTCGAACTGCTGCGCCGCAACCACGAGCACGGCGCTCTCGACGACGCGCCCACGGCCGCGCGATTCGTGGTCGGCGAACTCGCGGGCGCCCGCGACGAAGACATTGCCGACATCTGCGGCGTCGAGACGCGGACGATCCGCAATTGGCGCAAGCACCAGCCGGGCACGATCCGCGTCAACGGTGATCGCGTCGTGCTCGCCGCGCAGCTCATCTACGACCTACGCGGGACGATCACGGCCCCGGGCATTGCGCGCTGGTTCCGGCGCCCTCGCCATCAGCTCGATGGGCGAACGCCGCTCGACCTGATGAACGAGAACATCGACAAGGCCGCCGGACCGCTCCGCGATCTCTCACGGAGCGCCCGTGGCCAGCTCGCGACCTGACCCAGACGCAGTAGCCATACCGATCGTGGCGTATCGGCAGTGCACCCCAGGCATGGAGCCCCTCTGGTCTGCCCCGCTCGCCTTCGTCCAGCCCACACAACCGCCCGCGCGATGGAACAGCCGCGGCGAACTCGCCCAGTACGCGGCGCAGCAGGTCGACGCGGCTTGGGCAGAGCTGATCCGCCAGGAGGATCTCTCAGCACACGACACCGCGTACTACCGGCGATCCATCTGGATGCTGCAGATCACAGAGCCACGCATCGCAGACCTCAGCACCTTCGACCGCGCCGCACACTGCGGCATCGATCCGGCCATCCTGGTCGACGATGACCACACGAGGTGCCACGCCCTTCGCGCGGAACTCGAGTCCGCAGGGTTCACTGGCGTGTTGGCACCGAGCGCCGCGCTGCCGGACGCGACCAGCATCACGCTCTTCGGTCCCCGCACCGCCGCCGCCCCGCACGAACGCATCCCCGAGCGCCTACGCGGCGTCTACGTCGAAGCCTCGCTGATCGCAGAGGAGGCTCTCGTTCCCGCACGGCTCCTCACGTCGACCCGTCGGCATGGCGACGACCACGCAGCGTTCGAGGCGTGGCGAACATCGGTGTCCTGAAGTCAGGACACCAGTCCCGAAACGAGCACGCCGCGTAGCGGCAATGCGGAAGATGACCGGGATCGAACGGGAGCCCGGCTTCCGCTGATGTCGCGCTACGGCGCGACGGCTCCGCCCGAGTGCGCGCGGGGCACCAACCGATACTCCACGCGATACCCCAGCGCGTCCGCGAGGCGATCGATGGTCGACAGACGCGCATCGGCTGCCTTCGTCTCCAGTCGTGCCAATGCGGACTGACTCGTGGACATCAGCGCCGCGATCTCGGTCTGCGACCGAGCCTGCTCCTGACGCTTCTCGGCAAGCTCGCGCAGGAGCGCTCGCCGGCGCTTGGCGCTCTCGTAGAGCGCGATGAAGTGCGGATCGGCTGCCGCGTACTCGGCCACCATCTGGTCGAGGTCGTCTGGCTGGGATTTGGCATCGGGAGTCACCATGGTTCTCGCAGACTATATCTTATTTGATATAGGCGAGACCGCCGCGCCGTTACGACGCCGAATCAGCTCAGGGCGTACGCGCCAAGTGCGCACTTCTGACGCCCGCCCTGCGGGCGTACGTCATTAGTACGCACTTTTCACGCCCGCCTTGCGGTCGGGAGAGCGCCTAGCGATCGAGTTCGCGCTCGAGCGTGCTCAGCAGCTCGGCGACGGCACGCTCTACGCGATCGTTGTGCACGACGTGGTCGAAGCGGAGTTTGTCCTTGCTCTGCTCCTCGGCGATCTGCAGGCGGCGGTCGATCTCGTCCAAGCCTTCCGTCTGGCGGCTGATCAGGCGGCGGCGCAGCTCGGCGAGGTCGGTGTCGATGAAGATCAGGCACGCATCGGGGCGCGCCTCCTTGATGACGAGGCTGCCATCGACCTCGAGCTCGAGGATCACGTTCGCGCCCTGGCCGAGCAGGCGATCGACCTCACTCTTGAGGGTGCCGTAGTGGTTGCCGGCGAACTCGACCCACTCGACGAAGTCGTCCTCGTCGACCTTAGCGAGGAACGCGTCGGTGCTGAGGAAGAAGTACTCGCGGCCCTCCTCCTCGCCCGGACGCATGGGGCGCGTCGTGGCGCTCGTCGCGACCTGCGCGATGTCGGGGCGCTGCTCAAGGACGCCGCGGATGAGTGTGCCCTTGCCGGCACCCGAGGGGCCGGAGATCACGAAGAGGCGCGCCACGCGCCTACTTGCGGAGCAGGGCGATCAGCTCGCTGCGCTGGCGGTCCGACAGGCCGCCGACGGTCTTCGAGCCCGACACGCGGCACTGCTGGAGCATCTTCGCGGCCTTGACCGCACCGACACCCGGCACGCACAGGAGCAGGTCGTGCACCTTGGCCGTCAGCACCCACTCAGCGGGGCGCTGCAGCACGTCGGCCAGCTCGCGGTCGCCTGCCTTGAGGTCGCGCTTGAGCCCCGCACGCTTGACGCGGATGGCGTTGGCGCGGGCCAGGGCAGACTGGCGCTGGCTCGCAGAACGGGTCGGCGTCTCGTGACGGAGAAGCGCTTGCTTCGTTAGGGAGACGGCGGTCGTGTTGGAAGCGGTAGACGACACGAGGGAGGACTCTAGTCAGCCCGCGGAAACTGCCTCAACCTTCAACCACCGGCGAGACTTGCCGGAAACCGGATACATTCGCGGAGGGGTTGTATTTCGGGTCTTGAGGGGCTATACACGCGCTGCGCGAACGCCTACTCGCCGAACTCGACGCGCAGCTTCTTCACCAGCGACGGGTCGCGAAAGAGCGCCGTGCCAAGCGCAACCGCCTTCGCACCGACGCTCATGAGGTCCTCGACGTCATCCTTCGTCTCGACGCCGCCGAGGCCAATGATGTCGAGACCCGTGGCATCGCTGCACGCCAGCACAGCGTGCAGGGCGACCGGCTTGATCGCCGCTCCCGACAGGCCTCCCCCACCGCCGCCGAACTGGCTCTTGTGGGTCCAGCGATTGATGGCCGTGGCCTTCACCGTGTTGACACACACCAGGGCGTCGGCGCCACCCGCCTGTGCAGCCTTGGCGATCTCCGCGATGTCGGCGACGGAGGCGCTCAGCTTGACGAACAGCGGCTTATCCGTGGCCTTTCGGGCCGCGGCTGTGAGACGCTCTGTCTCGCCCGCATCCCCACCAATCGAGGCACAGCCCGACTCCACGTTGGGGCACGAGACATTCAGCTCGATCGCGTCGCAATCGCTGTGATGGTCAAGCTGCTCCACGGTCTCGACGTACTCGCCGAGGCTGAAGCCACCGACGCTGCAGATGATCGGGCCCGAGACGATCGTGGCGAGCTCGGGCAGCAGCGTCTCGCGGAAGGCGTCGCGGCCTGGGCCGGGCAGGCCGATCGAGTTGAGCAGGCCCATGCGGCTCGGAGCGATGCGCGGTGCGGGATTGCCCGGTCGCGGCTCGGCGGTGACGGTCTTGGTGACGAAGCCAGCCATGCCAGGGTTGGCCTCGCCGAACAGACGCTGGGCTTCGACGGCGTCCCACGTGCCACTCGCGTTGAGCAGCGGATGGGCCAATTCGAGACGGCCGACGGTGATGCTCACGCCACGAGCCTCGCGCCGTCGACGACCGGGCCTTCGATGCAGCAGCGCTTCCACGTGCCGTCGATTTCGACCACGCAGCCGTAGCACCCGCCGAAGCCGCAGGCCATCGGGGCCTCGAGCGCGATCTGGCTCGCGACGCCGTGGCGCTGGCAGATTTCGGCGACCGCCTTGCCCATCGGGCCAGGGCCAGCGGCGAGCACCTGGGTGTAGTGCCCCGTCGCGAGCGCCTCTTCAAGGGGCTCGGTGACGAGATCTGGTGCGACTCTCGGCGTATCCAATGTGACACCCGGAACAAGGTGTGCGAGAGGCGCGTGGTCGGATTGCCGGATACCGGCAATCAGCCGGATACGCGTGTGCAAGCGTCCGATAGCGGGCATCACGGTCAAACCGAAGCCCGCGGCCACCAGCAAGGTGGTCTCGGCGGTCGTTGCCGACAGGTCGAAGCCGTTGCCGAGAGGGCCGAGCACCTCGAGCTCGGGGCCCGCCAGATCGGCTTGGGCACTGGCATTGTCGACGACGAAGCCGACGCCGTCGTCGAGTTGGATCAGGCCCACGGGGCGCGCAAGGTAGTCGCGGCCCGCGGCGTTTCTCAGCATGTGGAACTGGCCCGGTTCACCCAGTGAGGTACGGGCGTCGAGCTCGATGCGGACGAGCGTGAGACCGCCGAGCGTCTCGCTCCCGACCACACGCGCGGTGAACGGGCCGAGCCGTGTCGTCTGCTCGGCCGCGGCGCTCACTACGCGGCGCCCCCGATTGCGCGATGCAGATCTTGCAGCGCCTTGGCATCGACCTTCCAGGCCATGCTCATCGCCTGCACGGCGGCCGCCGCACCCGACATCGTCGTGATGCACGGCACGCGGTACTGCACGGCCGCGCGGCGGATCTCGTAGCCATCGCCACGCGCGCCCATACCGAGCGGCGTGTTGATGACCAGCGCGATCTTGCCGTCGCGGATCAGGTCGGGGATCGTGTCGCCCGGCTCCGACAGCTTGGCGACCTGGTGCACCTTGATGCCCATCTGCTGCAGCGCGCGGGCCG
>JBAXNN010000029.1:0-6835 GCA_037133755.1 Thermoleophilia bacterium | reverse complement strand
ATGACCGTCGCCGGCCACGGCAAGCTCATCAACGAGTCCGGCAAGGAGATGGGCACCTTCAACGTCACGTCGACCGTCACCGGCGAGACCGCTGACAGCGAGACCCGCTTCGTCAACGCGGAGTACTCGTTCGGCGCGCAGGGAATGGACTCGATCCTGATCTCCGGCGCCGAGGTGTTCACCAAGGAGCTGGGACTTCCGTTCCTCAATCGCCCGTTGTACTACGCGGTAGTGGGCGGCACGGGCAAGTACACCGGCGCGAACGGGGAGTGCCTCGTCCACCGTACGGGTGAGAACGACTTCACCACGACCTGCACGTTCACGACGCCGTAGGCGGCATCAGCCGTGGTGCACGACGCCGATCGGTGGACAGCTCACCCCGGGTGAGCTGTCCACCTAGTCGCGCGTGAGCGGCTTGTACTTGATGCGGTGCGGCGTGTCGGCGTCGGCACCGAGCTGCTTGCGGCGGTGCTCTTCGTACTCGCCGTAGGAGCCCTCGAACCAGGTGACCTGCGAGTCACCCTCGAAGGCGAGGATGTGCGTGGCGACGCGGTCGAGGAACCAGCGATCGTGGGTGATCACGACGGCGCAGCCGGGGAAGTCGTTGAGCGCGACCTCGAGGGCCCGCAGCGTGTCGACGTCGAGGTCGTTCGTCGGCTCGTCGAGGAGCAGGAGGTTGCCGCCGCTCTTGAGCAGTTTGGCGAGGTGCACGCGGTTGCGCTCACCACCGGAGAGCTTGCCGACGAGCTTCTGCTGGTCGGCGCCCTTGAAGTTGAACGTCGCGACGTACTGGCGCGACGGCATCTCACGCTTGCCGACGTTGATCAGGTCGAGACCGTCGGAGATCTCCTCCCAGATGTTCTTGTCGGGGTCGAGCTCGGCGCGGCTCTGATCGACGTACGCCATCTGGACGGTCTCGCCGATCACGATCTGGCCACTGTCGACGGGCTCCTGCCCGGCGATCATGCGGAAGAGCGTGGTCTTGCCAGCGCCGTTCGGGCCGACGATGCCGACGATGCCGTTCGGCGGGAGGTTGAACGACAAGTCCTCGACGAGCAGCTTGTCGCCGAACGCCTTCTGGACGTTCTCGGCACGCACGACGACATCGCCGAGACGCGGGCCCGCGGGAATGTGGATCTCGACGGCGTCGAGCTTGACGTTCTGCTCTTCGGCGAGCATCTCGTCGTACGCGGCGAGACGCGCCTTTGACTTGGCCTGGCGCGCCTTCGGGCTGGCGCGGACCCACTCGAGCTCCTTGGCGAGGGTGCGCTGGCGCGCGGAGCCCTGCTTCTCCTCGAGTGCGAGGCGCTCCTGCTTCTGGATCAGCCAGCCGGAGTAGTTACCCTCGAACGGAATACCCTTGCCGCGGTCGATCTCGAGGATCCAGCCGGCGACGTTGTCGAGGAAGTAGCGATCGTGGGTGACCGCGATGACGCAGCCCTCGTAGTCGTGCAGGAAGCGCTCCAGCCACGCGACCGACTCGGCGTCGAGGTGGTTGGTGGGCTCGTCGAGGAGGAGCAGATCGGGCGACGACAGCAGCAGGCGGCACAGCGCGACACGGCGCTTCTCGCCACCGGACAGCTTCGAGACGTCGGCATCGCCCGGCGGCAGACGCAGCGCGTCCATCGCGATGTCGATGCGGCGATCCATGTCCCACGCGTCGGCCTTCTCGATGCGATCCTGAACGCGACCCTGCTCCTCGAGCAGCTCGTTCATCTCGTCGTCGCTCATCGGCTCCGCGAACTTCATCGAGAGCTCTTCGAAGCGCTTGAGCAGGTCGCGCAACTCGCCGAGACCGTCCTCCACGTTGGCGCGCACGTCTTTGGACTCGTCGAGCTCGGGCTCCTGCGAGAGGTAGCCGACGCTTGCGCCCGGGTGCAGCTTCATGTCACCGCTGGAGGCCTCCTCGAGGCCGGCCATCATCTTCAGCAGCGTCGACTTGCCGGCGCCGTTTGGGCCGAGCACGCCGATCTTGGCGCCCGCCATGAAGGAGAGCGTGATCTCCTTGAGGACGTGCTTCTCCGGGCCGTGGAACTTGTCGACCCGGTGCATGGTGAAGATGAACTGCGGAGTGCTCATATGCAGGGCAGCCTAGCCCAGCCGCCCTCTCCTCTTTGCCGCTCGCTTCGCCGAACGATCAGAACGCGTTCGACTGCTGCACGACGTACGGCACAAAGCCGTACTCGAGACCACGCGGCGGCTTGACGATCAGGCCCGGGTCGAGCGTCGAGAGGCCACCGTGGGCGGGGCGCGCCATGAAGCGCGTTCCGCGCGCCCACCCGCGCTGCATCTTTGTAACGACCTGCTGCAACCGATCGGCCTCCGCCGGAGTCAGGTTCAGACGTTGCAACGCGGGCTGATCGACGAAGCGGTACCAGCGGTACGTCACCGTCGAGCCATCGAGCAGGCGCGTCGTGCGCAGATTCGATGCAGCGCGGCTCGTGCGCCACCAGCCGGGACTGCGGTACGTGAACATCGGGTCGGGCGTGCTCGGGAAGGTCGCGTCCTGCAGTTCCGCCGGCGTCTGCCCTGCCGCAACGGCGACGCGCGCGTTGCCTTGCTCGCGGAACGTCGTGGGCAGGTGCCCCGTGCCCCGCTGCGTCGGCCAGGCGAAGCCATACGCGGTACCCCGCTCGAACGTCGAGAGGTGCACGGTACTGAGCAGGTCGGGCAGTGCCTTCTGCTGCTGATAGAACGTCGAGTCGCCTGCCGTCAACGTCAACGGCTTCGTCGCCGCTGCGGCAAACGATCGCGGCAGTGCACCGCTCCCCGCGATCCACTGCCCCAGCGGATCGGAGAGCGCCGACGCCGAATATGCGACGGGGTCGCGCGTGAAGATCGTGCGCCCCTGCGCGTCGATCGGAAACTGCGTGGGCGGCACCTTCGAGAAGACCGTGCCGGCGCTGTCGGTTGCCGTAAACAGCGGGACCGTATTCCACTCGGACGAGAAGTTGTCGACGTACCCGTGGTTGGTGTCGAGGCCGAGGCCCACGATGCTCGGGATCGACGCGCCGATCGCCGACCAAGACTGCGGCAGCCAGTACGCGACCGGGCCGTTGAAGTTACGGGCGTTGAGGAACAGCGTCCAGGACTGTGCTCCCGTAGCGACGCCGCCGACGCTCCGCCCCGCGTTCGGGAGCGGCAGGCTCATCCATGCCGACCCGAGAAACGTGCCGTTCGAGCGCGGCGTGAGCGGCATGCCGTCGGGTGGCATCAGCAGGCGATTGCTCAACTGCACCAAGGCGGCTTCGTTGCGCCGAACTGCGCGCGCGTCGTCGAACGTCCAGCCGGGCGACGAGAACATCGTGGTGTAGCAATCGGGCGTGCCGTTGGCCGCGTACTTGGGCATGACGGTGCGGAAGTGCGTGCTCCCCCACCAGCCGAGGCTGCCCTCGATCGTCTGAAAGTAGCCCCACCAGCTGTTCTTCCGAAAGTCGTCGAACTTCGACTGCGAGCAGAACGCCTGCTGGATGTCGCTCGGCTGATCAACGTTGTCGGGGCTGATCCACGTCGAGCTGAGACCAATCTGCAGGCCATCGATCGGCTGCTCGAGCAGGGGCCAGGCCTGCGAGTACCAGCTGAAGCCCGCGGCATGATCGGGGCCCGTGCCGTGGACGTCGGCCGAGAAGTACGCATTGCACGACGAGTCGGAGCAGGTCGAAAACGCGCCGCCACTGTCGTAGCTGACTCCCGCGGCACCCGCAGTTGCGCCGCTCATTGCCAGCAGCATCGCGACGAACGCCAGCAGCGCACAACCTCTGCGAACGCTCATACCTTTGGTGCGGACCCCGCGTCGCCGTCGGGGATCACGCGGCTGTTCCCCTCGAGATCAAGATCGGGGATGAGCTTGTCGAGGAAGCCCGGCAGCACCCACGTGCGCTTGCCGAACAGCATCAGCATCGCGGGCGCGAGGAACAGCACGAGGAAGGCGGCCAGCGCGACGGCGACGGTGAGGCCGACGCCGAACTGCTTGATGACGGGATCGTCGATCAGGATGAAGCTGCCGAAGACGCTCATCATGATCAGCGCCGCGGCGAAGACCACGCGGGCGCTGGCGGCGAGGCCGTGCCGCAGCGCATCCTCGTGGCTCATGCCCTTGGCGTGCAGGCCCTGCACGGTGCTGATGAAGAACACCTCGTAGTCCATCGACAGGCCAAACAGGGCCGCGAACATCATCAGTGGCACGTAACTCGCAATGGGCACGGTGCCGTAGGGCGAATTGAGGCCGATCAGGTCGAGCCCCCAGCCCCACTGGAAGCACGCGGTCAGCACGCCGAACGAGGCGGTCGCCGACAACAGGTTCGTGATCGACGCCTGCACGGGGATGAGCAGCGAACGGAACGCCAGCAGGAGCAGCAGGAAGCTGAGCGCAATCACCACGAGAATCACCTTCGACAGCTTCGAGGTGATCAGCGCGGCGAGATCGACGTTGCCGGCCGTCGTGCCGCCGACGTCGGCGACCATGCCCGGCGACAGCGCCTTCGGAATCGTCGTGTCGCGCAGCTGGTGCACAAGGTCCGCCGTGGCGCGCGCGGCCGGCCGGCTCTTGGCGATCACGCTGAGGATCACCGCGTTGCCCTTGTCGTTGATCATCGGCTGCACGACGCGCTGAACGTCGGCCGGCTTGGCGAGCGCATCCTGGAGCTTGACGATGCGCGGGTCGGTACCACGATCGTCGCCACCGGCCTTCGTCATCTCTGCGGTCAACTGGTCCTTCAGGGCGAGCGCCTGCTGCTGCTCGGCCTCGGCAGCGGCCTGCTGCTGCTTGAGCGAGTTGGCCTGCTTCTCGAGCGAGGCGGCCTGCTTCTGCAGCTCGGCCTCCTGCTTCTGCAGGCTCACGGCCTGGGCGTGCAGCGATGCCGACTGCTTCTCGATCGATGCCGCCTCGGCCGCGACCAGGTTCGCCTTCGCCGTTACCTTGGCGGCGCGCTTGGCGTAGTTCTGTTCCTGCTTGGCGAGGACCGCCGAGCGCTTCTGAATGCGCGACGACTGCGACGCTGTCGCGTCAATCGCCTGCTTGATCTTGGTGTCCGTGTCGGTCAGACGGGACTGGGCCTTGAGGAGCGCGCTCTGAACCGACGCGCTGATCCCGGGCGTGTTGGCAAGGGCGTCGGCAATCGCTGCGAGATCGGACTCGACCGAAGTCTTCTGCGCCTCGAGCGTCGACTGGTGCTTCCCGAGATTGGCGACCTGCGCGTCGAGCGCCTTGCGGCGCGCGCCGAGACGACGAGCCTCACGCGTGAGCTGACCCTCCTCAAAGCGCAACCCTGCCTCGGATTTGCGCACACCGACAGCCTGCTGCGCCAGTTTCTTCGACTGCGCCTCAAGCGTGGCGGCCTGCTGCTTGAGGACATTGGCCTGCTGCTCGAGCTTCGTCTGCTGCGCCTGCAGCGCATTCGCCTGCGCGGTCAGCGTCTTCTGCTGCTGCTCGAGACTGGTCTGCATCGCCTGCGCCTGGTTGTACTGCGCCGTGTACTCGGCGCTAGCCTTCGCCACCGGGTCGAGCGTGACTGCCACCACCAGCGGACCGTTATAGCCGGGGCCGAAGCCGTCGGAGATCATGTCGAACGCCTGACGCTCGGTCGTCTTGAGCGACGTCGTGCCGATGTCCTCCTGGCCGAGCACCAGCGTGAAGACCGGGATAATCATCAACGCCAGCAGCGCCAGCGCGATCACGCACGAGCGGATCGGATGGTCGACCACCGAGTTGGCCCAGTGGCCCCAGATGCCGAGCTTCGCCGGGTCCTTCTTGGGGCGGCCGATAAACGGCAGCTGCCCGCGGTTGACGGCATCGCCGAGCACGGCGAGGATCGCCGGCAGCAGCGTGAGACCGGCGAGCACAGCCGTGAAGACGCCGACCGCACAGGCGTAGCCGAGTGCGGTGATGAAGGGGATCTGCGCGACCGCGAGCGCCAGCAGCGCGACGATGACGGTGCTCCCGGCGAACAGCACGGCCCCACCACTCGTAGCGAGCATCTCGGGGATCGACTGGCGGGCGTGCAGCCCGTGCTCGCGCATCAGCGTGCGGTGTTTCGTGACGAGGAAGAGCGCGTAGTCGATGCCGACGCCGAGCCCGATCATCGTGGCGAGCGTCGGCCCGATCGACGGGATGCTCGTGAGGTGGCCCATCAGGCCGATCAAGGTGGACCCGACCAGCAGACCGAAGACGGCCGAGAAGATTGGCAGGCCCATCGCGACGAGCGTCGTGAACGTGAAGAGCAGGATGATCATTGCCGCGACGAGGCCGATCACCTCACTCGATTCGGTGCTCTGCGTGCCCAGCGTGGATCCGACGGGACCACCGACATCGACCTTCATGCCGGCCGCGCGACCCTCCTTGACGCCGACGTCATAGACGCTCTGCGCCGTGGCGGTGCTAAGCGTGCCGCTACTGACGTCGAGCAGGACCGGAATGAAGGCGTAGTGGCCGTCTTTGCTGACGAGCCCGGCGGCGGAGTTCGCGAACGGATTCGTGACCGAGTAGACGTGCTTGACCTTCTTCAGCGCGTTGTACGTATCGGTGATCGCCTTCTGGTTCTTGCCGCCGTCTTGGACCTTGCCCGTGGAGTAGAAGACGACGGGACTGCTGCCGTTCTGTTGCGGCGGGAAGTACTTCGTCAGCAGGTCAGTGGCCGCCTGACTGCCGGTGCCCGGCAGCGAGAGGTTGTTATTTGTGAGCGCGCCGACCTTGCCGATCACCAGCGACCCACCGACGATCGCGACGATCCAGAGGATGATCACGAGCCAGCGATAGCGGACGCAGAAGTGCCCGAGGCCGTGAAGCATGCGACCTAGCACTGAGCGCTCATCCTGTTCACGATCTCCCCTGACCGAT
>JBAXNN010000028.1:0-9725 GCA_037133755.1 Thermoleophilia bacterium | reverse complement strand
GGCGCGATCGTGGGCTCTGCCGCGATCGACGCGATCGAACGCGGTGGCCCGGAGGCGCTCGAAGCACTCGTGCGCGATCTGGCCGCCGGCCTCCCGTCCTGAGCGAACGGTCAACGCTAGGCTGCGGCTGATGAGGCGCCTCCCCGTCGTGTTCGCGTTCGCCATCGTGGCGCTGTTCGCACCGGCCGCCGCGCACGCGCACTCGGGTCAAACCGGCGGCACCGACTACCGCTCGGCGATCACCGCCGAGCCGACGGGCCTGACGGCCCGCGTGGTTGGTGGCGACGACCGTCTCGAGATCACGCGCACCACCGCTCGCGAGGTCGTGATCATGGGCTACGGCGGCGAGCCGTACCTGCGCCTCGACGCCGCGGGCACGTGGGAGAACCGCAACTCGCCGGCCGTGGCCCTCAACGACGTGCGCCGCACGAACGAGGCGATCCCCGCCGCCGCAACGAAGATCGCGCCCGACTGGGTGCAGACCGGTACCGGCACGAGCGTGGTCTTCCACGACCATCGCGCGCACTGGATGGCGTCGCAGCCGCCGGCGAAGGTGCGCGCCAATCCATCGCAGGAGCAGGTGCTCTACGACTGGAGCGTGCCGGTTGCCGTTGACGGCACGGCCGGTGAGATCCAGGGCACCCTGACGTGGCTCGGCGCGCCGATCACCTGGCTCTGGTGGACGCTGCTCGGCCTCGCTGTCGTCGTCGGCGTGCTGGTCGGCCTCTCGCGCCGCGTGCCCGTCGCACCCGCGGCGATCGTCGGCATGCTCGCCGCCGTGCTGGCATCGGTCATCACCGGGGTCTCACAACAGCTCGACGTGCCCAACGGCACGAACGGCGCCCTCGTGGCGATCGTGCTCGCCGGCGTGCTGCTGGCCATCGGTCTCGGGCTCGGTCACCGCCTGCGCGCCGTGCCCGCGCACGCCACCACCGTGCTGCTCTTGGTCGCGCTGATCGCCGGCGGGGTACAGCTCGTGGGCGCCGCGGGCTCTGCCTTTGCCTACGCCCTCGTGCCGGGACCGCTGCCGACGCTGCTGACGCGTCTGCTGATCATCGTGGGCATCACCGGTGTGGCCCTCACGGCCGGCGCATGCTTCCGCGCCTGGCGCACGCTGCTTGCCGACCTGCCGCCGCAGAGCGTCGACAAGGCGCCCTCGTGGTAGCCCTGCGCCGCCTCCTGCTCGTGCTCGTCGCGACCGCGCTGCTCGCCGTGCCCGCAAGCGCGCTCGGCCACGCAGCGCTGATCAGCACGTCGCCCGCGGCGGGCGCGATCGTCAAGACCACGCCGACCGTGGTGACGCTCAGCTTCACCGAAGACATCAACGCCGTGGGCGCCCGCGTGCAGGTGATCGCGCGCGACGGCAAGCGCTACGACAGCGGCGCGCCGCAGGTGACCGGGCGTGTGCTGCGCCAGCCCATCGCGGCCGGCCTGCCCGACGGCACCAGCACCGTGGCGTGGACCGTCATCTCCGCCGACGGCCACCGCATCAGCAACGCCTTCCAGTTCTCGGTCGGCCAGGAGACGGTTGGCGGCACCACCGACGCGAACGCGACCGACGCGGTTGCCGCCGACCTCGAACGCCCCGCCGGCTCGGCCACGCTGACCGCCGTCTCGCGCGCGCTGCGCTTCGCGGGGATCATCCTGCTGCTCGGACTGCTCGGCGTCGTGGCGCTCGTGTGGGACCCCACCCTGCGTCGCGGCAAGAGCGACGACCCCGCGACCGTCGACGCGGCCGACAGCGCCTTCCGTCCCGTCGCCGTCTGGTTTGCACGCCTCGTGCCGCCGCTCCTGGCCCTGACCGCGCTGCTGACGATCCCCCTCGAGGCGTGGTCGTACGGCATCGACCTGCGCGGCGTGCTCGACCTCCGGCAGGGACAGATCGCCGTGGCGCAGGTGCTCCTTGCGCTGATCGCGTGGCCGCTGGCCATCCGCGCCGTACGCAGCGGTGCCCCACGGCTTCTGATCGCGGCCGCCGTGCCCGCGATCCTGCTCGCCCTCACGCCGGGCCTGTCGGGCCACGCCGGTGCGCAGGCAACGGCGTGGCTCTCGCTCCTGGTCGACTGGGTGCACGTGCTCGCAGCCGGCGCCTGGGGCGGCGGGCTGATCCTCCTCGCCGCCACCGCGCCGGCCGTGTTCCGCGCGACCACCGCCGAGACCCGCGCGCCCCTGCTGCGCGGCATCGCCCGCCGCTTCACCCGCATCGCCCTGACCGCACTGGTCGCGCTCGTCGCCACCGGCGTCGTCGCGACGCTGATCCTGACGAGCTCTCTCACCGAGCTGGTCGACAGCTCCTGGGGCCGCATCCTGATCGCCAAGGTCGTCGTGGTACTCAGCGCGGTCCTGATTGCCGGGATCGCCCGCCGCGCCTCGAAGAGCTTCTCGACCGCCGTGCAGGTCGAGGCGCTGCTCGTGGTGATCGCGATCGCACTGACCGGCACGCTGACGGGCCTCGCCCCACAGGCGCCGACCGCCGCCCGCGGGGCTACCCCGGTGGCCTCGGAGTTCCACCTCACCAAGAAGGTCGAAGCGCGCGAAGCGCAGATCGACATCGTGCCGACGAAGGCCGGCCAGCCGAGCGAGGTGCACATCATCGTGACCAACGGCGTCGGCCAGCCCGCGCTCGACGTGAAGGACGCCTCGCTGGTGCTCAGCCAGGGCGAGACGATGAAGGTCTCGGCCGAACTCGCCCCCATCGATACCGCCCACTGGAGCGGCACGCTGACCATTCCCACGCCCGGCAAGTGGAACGTCGTCGTACGGCTGCGCATCGGGGAGTTCCGCGAAGAGGTCCTCAGCGGCACGCTGCAGGCGTCGTAGGTGTTTCGCATGGTCGACCGCTACCATGCGCGCATGCGAAAGGCCTACGCATGACGCTCTGGCAAGAAATTCTGTTCGTCTGGATCGGGATGACGATCGCGCCCAAGCTCGTGATCATCCCCGTCTGGCACGGCATGTGGAAGGCGCTGGGTGACACGAAGCGCCAAGACGAGATCGATGCCGCGTGGCTTGCGAGCCTCGAGGGCGGCAACGGGGGCAGCGGCGTGGATCGTCATCCGCGTGAGCGCCGCCCGTGGACGCGCGGCCCCAAGCGCGGCCCTCGTGGGGGCGGCGGTGCCGGTGCGCGACCGATCGAGCGTCGGCCGCAGAGCGTGACCGCTCGTGCGCGCGTCTCGCGCCACGCCTCACGCGCCCGATGAGCCTCGCTGCGCTCGTCGCCGACGTTGCGGCGTGCGCGACCCCCGCGACGCTTGTGAATCCACTGCGCGAGCGCGTCAACGCGCTCGATCTGCCCGACGCCCCGGCGATTCGCGCCGCCAACCTGCTCGCCTACCTCGAGCAGCGGCCCGCGCCACGTGCCCTGCTGGCCGGTGAGGCGATGGGCTGGCGCGGGGGGCGCTTCAGCGGCATTGCCTTCACGAGTGAGAAGCAGCTGGCCCAGTGGGGTGCACCCTTCGCGCAATCGTCCGTCAAGGACGGCGGCTGGACGGAGAGCTCCGCGACGATCATCCACGGCGTCCTCGACGAGCTCGACGCCGAGCACGAGGTCGTGCTGTGGAACACCGTGCCGTTTCACCCCCACCCGGCTGGCAAACCGCTCGGCAATCGCGCCCCGAAGGTCGGCGAGGTCGCGCTCGGCCGCCCGTTTCTCGAGCGCGTCGTTGCGCTGCTCGGCCCCGCACAGGTGATCGCGGTCGGCCGCGTCGCCGAGGGCGCGCTCGGCGATCTGGCCACCGGCCGCGTGCGGCATCCGGCTCAGGGTGGCGCCACGCAGTGCCGCGAGGGGCTGCGCGCGCTGCTGGGGTAGGGGCGAGGCTACGTCCCGGTAGGCGGGCGTGGACTTCAGCCCGCTTCGGCATCGGGGCTGACGACGGGAACACCTCGAGGTGGCTCGGTCGGAAACGACCGATTCACCTCGAGGTGATCCCGTCGCCTCTGTGGATCAACCTCATCAGAAGCGTCGTTTCTGCGCCAGGATCATGGAACCAGACGACGCGATGACCTTGAGGTGAATCGGTCCTTTCGGACCGAGCCACCTCAAGGCCTTCGCGTCGTCACAGGGAGGACATGACAACCGCGCGGTTGTCATGTCCTCTCTAGAGCGCCGGTTCGGCAAGGCCGCGCGCGCACCAGTCACTCCACGAGCCCGCGTAGAGCTGCACGTCGTCGCGGCCCTCGTCGGCGAGGCGGAGGATCAAGGCGGCGGCGGTGACGCCCGAGCCGCAGTACGCGATCGGGGCGTCGGGGGCGGCGCGGATCTCGTCGAGCGGGATCTCCGGGGCGTTGAACGGCGCGTTGAGGGCGCCACGGATGTGGCCGGCGACCGGATCCATCGGCTCGACCTCGCCGCGATAGCGCTCGGGCGCACGGGCGTCGAGGACCACGCGGCCCGCGGCGATCGCCGCCTGCACGTCTTCGGCGAAGACAAGGTCGTCGGGACGCTCGGGGCCTAGGGCGATGTCGCCGCCACCCCGCGGCGGGTCGCCCGCGACCAGCGGCTCCGTCCACGTCTCGAGCCCACCGCGCAGCACGCGGCTCTCGGTGCCGTGATGGCGCAGCAGCCACCAGGCGCGCGCCGCACCGCCAGTGCCGTCGTCGTACAGCGCGATCGGCGTACCTGCCTGCAGCCCCGCCTCCACGAGCGACGCCGCAAACGCCGCGCGCTCGGGCAGCGGATGGCGACCACCGAGCCGGTCGTCACGCGTTGGGCCGCTCAGGTCGTCGTCGAGATCGAGGTACAGCGCGCCCGGGATGTGCCCCTCGCGATAGAGCTCGAGCCCTGCACCGTGCTGGCCAAGGCGAAAGCGGCAATCGACGATCTGCACCGTCTGGAACGCGTGGAGGTCGCGGAGCTCGGTGACGTCGATCAGCGGACTGCTCATGGAGCCTCCTGCGGCTGGGCGAGACGCGACTGGATCGTGAGGCCGCGCGAATGGTCGACATCGATCTGGATCGTGGTGTGCTCGATATCGCAGCACGACGCAAGCGCCTTCTGCACGTCGTGCAGCGCGTGGTGCCCATCGACGCCGGGATCGATGACGACATGCGCCGACAGCGCGGGAAAGCCGTCGGTGATCTGCCAGACGTGCAGGTCGTGCACGTCGCAGACGCCCGGCACGGCGGCGATGCGCTGGCCGATGGCATCGGGATCAACACCCGGCGGCGCCTCCTCGAGCAGCACGCGCACGGCACTCCGCAGAATGCGCAGCGAGGCGACGACGATCAACGCGACGACGACGAGGCTCGCGATCGCGTCGGCCTGCACCCAGCCGGTCAGCGCGATGATCACGCCCGCGACGAGCGCCGCCAGCGAGGCCAGCACATCGCCCGCGAAGTGCAGCATCGTGGCGTTCGCATTGAGGTTGTCACGCGCACCGGCGCGGAGCAGCAGGACCACGGGGATCAGATTGAGGATGATCGCGACCGCACTGATGATCACCACGCCCCCACCCTCGACGGCGCGCGGGTGCAAGAGACGCGAGATCGACTCGATGCCGATACCGACCGAGAGGACAATCAGGAAGACCGCGTTGACGACCGCGGCAAGCACCTCAGCGCGCCGGTAGCCAAACGTCCGCGTCCCGCGCGGCGGCAAACCCGCCAGCCAGGCGGCACCGACCGCGAGAAGGACGGCGACGCCATCCGACAGGTTGTGGACCGCATCGGTGATCAGCGCCAACGAATCGAAGGCGAGACCACCACCGATCTGCACGATCCCGAGCAGCGCCGTCAGAACCAGCGAAATCCAGAGCGCGCGGCCCATGGTGGCGCCGTGCGACTGCCCGTGATGGCCGTGGCCGTGGTGGTCGTGCGAATGCCCGTGGTGATGCGCCACGGCCGGATCGTATCGGCTTGGTACCTCTGGTCTCCGTACGTTTTTCCTCAATCTCTCGTATGCTGCAGGCTCGAACGCGTTCGAAGGGGAACTTAGGGTGAGCACCAGCACAGCGGTCACGCTCATCGCCGGCGACGGCGTTGGGCCCGAGGTCGCGGAATCCGCGCGCAAGATCGTCGACGCCGCCGGCGTCAAGATCGATTGGCTCGAGCACGAGGCAGGCGCCGAGGTCTTCAAGAAGGGCGACGCCACCGGTGTGCCCAAGGACACCATCGAGTCGATCGAGAAGACGCGCGTCGTCCTCAAGGGGCCGCTCGCGACTCCCGTCGGCTTCGGCGAGAAGAGCGCGAACGTGACGCTGCGCAAGCTGTTCGAGACCTACGCGAACATCCGCCCTGTCCGCGAGATGCCCGGCGTGCCCACTCCGTACTCGGGCCGCGGCATCGACCTGGTCGTCGTGCGCGAGAACGTCGAGGACCTCTACGCCGGCATCGAGCACATGGAGACGCCCGACGTCGCCCAGACGCTCAAGCTGATCTCCCGCAAGGGCTGCGAGAAGATCGTCAAGCTCGCCTACGCCCTCGCCGAGGCCGAGCACCGCACGAACGTCGCCTGCGCCACCAAGGCAAACATCATGAAGATGACCGAGGGCATGCTCAAGCGCACCTTCGAGGACATCGCCCCCGAGCATCCCGAGATCGACTCCTGGCACGTGATCGTCGACAACTGCGCCCACCAGTTGGTCAAGCGGCCGGAGCAGTTCGAGATGATCATCACCACGAACATGAACGGCGACATCCTGTCGGACCTCACGTCCGCCCTGGTCGGCGGCCTCGGCTTCGCGCCGTCCGCGAACCTCGGCACCGACGTCGCGATCTTCGAGGCCGTGCACGGCTCCGCGCCGAAGTACGCCGGCCAGGACACGATCAACCCGACCGCGATGATCCTCTCCGCCGTCCTGATGCTCCGCCACATCGGCCAGCTCGAGGCCGCCTCGACGATCGAGAACGCCGTCATGGCCACGCTCGCCCAGGGCATCCGCACGCGCGACGTGATGGGCGACGAGGGCTCCGTCGGCACGACCGCGTACACCGAGGCCATCATCGGCAACCTCGGCAACAAGGTCGAGGAGTGGCAGGCGCGCGACGTCAAGCAGGTGAAGATGCCCGTGCCCCGCAAGGAGGCCGCGTTCATCATTCCCGAGTCGATCGAGCTGATCGGCGTCGACGTCTTCTTCCAGACGGAAGAGGAGCCCGCGGTCGTGGGCCTCGCCGCCCAGCAGATCGCGGAAGGCACCAAGCTCGAGCTGAAGATGGTCGAGTGTCGCGGCACGCAGGTGTGGCCCAAGACCAGCGCCGAGCTGGACCCGACCGACGTCATGCGCGCGCGCTTCATCACGCGCGGCAGCGTGATCACCAGCGAGGAGATCCTGGAGCTGCTCGGCAACTTCGGCGGGCGCTTCAACTGGGTGCACGTCGAGAAGCTGCGCATGTTCGACGGCGAGCCGTCGTTCTCGCGCGCCCAGGGCGAGAAGTAGTACCGCGGGGGCGGGTTACGACCCGCCCCCGGCGTACACTCCGGTTATCCGGAAAGGGTCAGCATGATCTTCGAGCAGCTCATCTACACCGACCTCGGCTGCGCCTCGTATCTCGTGGGCTGCCAGAAGGTCAACGAGGCGATCATCGTCGATCCCGCGCTCGACACCCGTCCGCTCATGCGTGCGCTCGAGTACCACAACGCCAAGCTGGTGGGCATCATCGAGACGCACACGCACGCCGACCACATCTCCGGCCACGGCGCGCTCGCGCTCGAGCTCGGCATCCCCGTCTACGTCTCCGACCTCGCGAACGTCGCGTACGCGTACACCCCCTTCAACGATGGCGATAGCGTCAAGGTCGGCAACATCGAGCTCATCGCGATGCACACGCCGGGCCACCGCCCCGAACACACTTCGCTGAAGGTGATCGACCACACGCGCTCCGACGAGCCCTGGCTGGCCCTCACCGGCGACAGCCTCTTCGTTGGCGACGTCGCGCGCCCCGACCTTGCCGTCGATGGCCAAGAGGGGGCCGCCGTGCTCTACAACACGATTCAGGAGCGCCTGCTCAAGCTCGACGATGGCGTGGAGATCTTCCCCGGGCACGTCGCTGGATCGCTGTGCGGCAAGGGCATGAGCGCGAAGCCCTCCACCACCCTCGGCTTCGAGCGTCGCTTCAACGACATGCTGCAGCCGATGGGCGAGGACGTCTTCGTCGCCACCGCCAACGCGGGTCTGGCCGCGAAGCCGCCGAACTTGGCGCGCATTGTCGACGCCAATCGCGGTCCGCTGCTCGCGCGCCCGGCAATGCCGCACCGCCTTGATGCGCTGCCGACCGACGGGCCGCTGCTCGATGTGCGTTCCACCGCCGACGTCGTCCACGGCACCGTGCCCGGCGCGTACCACGTACCCGTCAACCAGACGGGCTTCGGCACGCGCGCCGGCTTCTTGCTCGACCCGGACGTCCCGACCACGCTGATCGCCGACGACGAGGCGCAGGCCGAGCACGCCGCCCGAGCGCTGCACGCGATCGGACACTTCGTCCAGCGCGGGTGGATCGCCGCCAGCGACCTGGCGCTCGACGCCAAGCTGCCGCCCCTGTCGGTCGACGAGTTCCTCGCCGAGCGCGACGACGTGCAGATCATCGATGTGCGCAACGACGACGAGCTTCCCGCACCGCTCGACGGCGCCGTCCTGATTCCTCTGCCCGTGCTGCACACGGCGTCGCTCGAGGGGCTCGACCCTACCCGTCGCACCGCGGTGATCTGCCAATCGAGCCAGCGATCCGGCATCGGCGCGTCGATCCTCGCCACGCGCGGGTTCACCGACGTGCATCCGGTGATCGGTGGCGGCATGGGCTCGCCGCAGTTCGCCGCGACCGCCTAGGACAGCTGCATGCGCTCGGCCGGATAGCCGGCCTCGCGGATCTTCACCAGCACGTGCTCGCCGTGTGCCTGGTCCTTCGTCTCGACCGTGATGTCGACCGCGGTGTCCTTGACGCCGAGGTCGGTGCCGTCGCGATGGTGGAACATGTCGACGATGTTGACGCGCTCGGCCGTAAGCACGTCGAGGAACTGGCGTAGCGAGCCCGGACGATCGGGCATGCGCGTCGTGAAGCGCATGTAGCGGCCGGCGGTCGTGAGACCGTGGCGCATGATGCCCTGCAGGAGCAGCAGGTCGATGTTGCCGCCCGACAGCACGATCACCACGCGCTTGCCGGCGACATCACCAAGCGCACCCGTCATGAGCGCAGCCACACCGGCAGCACCCGCGCCCTCGACGACGAGCTTCTGGCGCTCGCTCAGCAGCGTCATCGCCGCGGCGATCTCCTCGTCGTCGACCGTGACGATCCGGTCGACATGCTCCTGCACGATCGGGAACGTGATGTTGCCCGGACGCTTGACGGCGATGCCGTCGGCGATCGTGCCCGCCGAGGTCGCAGCGTCAATCGTGCCCGTCGCCAGCGATTCGACAAACGGCGCGCAGGCTTCGGCCTGGACGCCGATGATCGTCGCCTCGGGCCGCAGCGCCTTGACGGCGATGGAGACACCCGAGATCAGCCCGCCGCCACCACAGGGCACGACCACGAGGTCCGGGTCGGGCAGCGTGGCGATGATCTCGAGTCCCACCGTCCCCTGGCCGGAGATGATGTCCTCGTCGTCGAACGGCGAGATGAAGACGGAGCCCTCGCGCTCGGCGATCGAGCGCGCGTTGGCCATCGCCTCGTCGAAGGCGATACCCTCGAGTTCGATGCGTGCGCCGTAGCCGCGCGTTGACTCGACTTTGGTGAGCGACGCGTCGACCGCCATGCAGATGGTGCACGGCACACCAAGCGTCTGGGCAGCGAGCGCC
>JBAXNN010000027.1:0-9970 GCA_037133755.1 Thermoleophilia bacterium | reverse complement strand
CCGCAGCGCCGCAGCCCGCGGCATCGACGGCTCCGGTAGCAACGCCGGCCAAGCCCGCCCCGGTTACCACTCCGGCGCCTGCACCGGCTGCGGCACCCGTCGCCGCAGCGCCGCAGCCCGCGGCATCGACGGCTCCGGTAGCAACGCCGGCCAAGCCGCAGTCGTCCGGCAAGCCGAAGCACGACAAGGACTAGCGCCTCCCTCCCCGTCCAGCGCGTGGGACAATGGGTCGGGATGAGGCGGGGTCAGCGATGAGCATCGCGCGCAATCTCGCGCGCATCGGCAAGCAGTCGGCGATTTATGGCGCGGGCTCGATCGCGGCGACGCTGCTCGGCATCGTCCTGCTGCCGCTCTACACCAGCCATCTCACGCCCGCACAGTTCGGCGACGCGGAGCTCGCGCTGCGCATCGTGCTGGCCGTCGCAATCGTGGCGCGCCTCGGCCTCGTCAACTCGTTCTTCCGCTTCTTCTTCGACAGCGATGATGATGCTGCGCGGCGACGGGTCTTTCGTACCTGCTTCTGGGCGCTGCAGGGCACCACGCTGCTGTGGGCGCTGCTCACCGCGATCGGTTCCCCGTGGCTCGGCGACAACGTTTTCACCACCCCAGGCGCCGGCCCCGACCTCGTCCTCGCCGTCGCGTTCGGGGTCTACGTGACCGTCAACTACGAGCTCACGATCGCGCTCTTCCGCGTGCAGGAGCGGCCGCTCGCGTTCAGCGTGCGCACGATCATCGATCTGCTTCTTACCGCCGGCTTCACCTACGTCTTCATCGTCGTGCTTGATCTGGGGCCGTTTGGTCTGCTGCTCGGCACGTACCTCGGGTCACTCGTCGTGTGGTTCGGCGTGCTGATCGAGCAGCGGCATTGGGTCGGCTGGGGTATCGATCGTCCGCTGCTGAAACAGATGCTCAAGTTCGGTGTGCCGCTGATGCCCGCGGGCGCCGCGATGTGGGCGGTCACGTTGATCAACCGCCCGGTCGTGCTGGCGGTCGGCAACCCGGCGATGCTTGGCGTGCTCGCCGCGAGCTTCCGCATCGGCACAGGCGTGCTCCTGCTCGTCAACGCATTCCAGCTGGCCTGGCCGGCGTTCGCGTACTCCATCAAGAGCGACGAGGAGGCGAAGAAGACCTACGCCGCGGTGCTTGGCGCGTACCTCGCGTTTATGGGCTGGGCGGCGCTCGCGCTGGCGCTCGTCGCGCCGTGGTTCCTGCGGCTCCTCACAACCGAGCCCTACTGGGGCGCCACGGCGGCGATCACACCGATCGCCATTGCGGGGCCGCTCTACGGCGGGTACTTCATCGCCGCGATCGGCGTGGGCCGCAAGAAGAAGAACCAGTTCAACTGGGTTGTCGTCGCGGTGGCGGCGGTTGTCGAGGTCGCGGCGCTCCTCGTACTCGTGCCGCGCTTCGGCGTGGCCGGCGCGGGTTGGGCCCTCGTGCTCGCCTACGGCTCGATGTTCGGGTTGATGCTCTGGCGGGAGCACCGCGTCTTCCCGGTGCCGTACCCGTGGGGCCGCATCGTCCGCATTCCCATGGTCCTTGCCGCGGCCTTTGTCGCCACGCTCGTGATTCCCGATTACGGCATCGGTGCGCTGGGGCTGCGCATCGTTGTTGCGCTGCTGATTCCGCTCGGCTACGTCGCGGTGGGCTTCCTCACCCGCAGCGAGCTTGTCGAAGTTCGCACGCTGGTCAACGGCATTCGGCGTCGTCCCGAGGTCAAGCCTGGCCCAGGCGTTGACACCCCGCTCGAGGCGGCGGCCGGCGACATCAACGACCTCGAGGTCGAGGGCTGATGCGCGGCGGTATCCTGACGCGGTGAGTATTCGCATCGCCATCGCCAAGCCCGAGCTGGGTGCCGAGGAGATCGCAGCCGTTTCGCGCGTGCTCGAGAGCGGCATGCTCATCTCGGGCCGTCTCGTCGAGGAGTTCGAGCGAGGGCTCGCCGAGCGCTGCGGTCGCAAGCACGCGATCGCCGTCGCCAACGGCACCGCTGCACTCGAGCTCGCCCTCCGTGCACTCGGCATCAACAGCGGCGAGGTACTCGTGCCCGCGATGTCGTGGCCGAGTCCTGCGCACGTCGCGGCCTGGGTCGGGGCGACACCACGCCTTGTCGATATCGATCGCGGCACGTGGAATGGCGAAGCGCCCGGCTTGGCCGCCGCGCGCACCGACGCCACGACGGCGGTGATCGCGATCGACCAGTTCGGCGTGCCCGCCGACCAGCCGGCGATCGCCGCCGCGTTGCCGGGGCTACCGATCATCGAGGACTCCGCCTGCGCGATCGGCTCGGCGCTGGGCGGCCGTCCCTGCGGCTCGTTCGGGGACATCTCGTGCCTGTCTTTTCATCCGCGCAAGGTGCTCACCACCGGCGAGGGCGGCGCATGTTTGACCGACGATGACCAACTCGCCGAGCGTCTGCGCATTTTTCGCAATCACGGCCAGCGCTCGGTGGGCGACTTCGTTGAGCCCGGCCCGAACGAGCGCCTCACCGAGATGCAGGCCGCCATCGGACTCGTGCAACTCGACCGCCTCGACGGCATGATTACGCGCCGCCGCGAGATCGCCGACGCCTATCGCCAAGCACTGCCAGGCTTCGGCATCGGGTTCCAGCAGCGTCCGACCGACGCAACCGTCAACGAGCAGACCTTCGGCGCAATCGTGCCCGAGGGCACAGACCGCGACGCCTTCATCGCTGCGATGCAGGCGCAGGGCATCGGCGCGGGCATCCTCTCGTACGCGATGACGCGCATTGGCAGCCTCGTCGACCTCAGCCAGTCCGCGCCGATTGCCGAGGAGATCGTCGACCGCGGCTTCGCGCTGCCGGTGCACACGGCGATGAGCGACGAAGACGTCGCCGACGTCATCGCGGCGCTGGCCGTCGCCCGCGGTTAGGTCGGCCCGTACTCCAGCTGGTCGAAGTACCGCAGCGCGATCCGGCCGGGCCGGACGCGCGCCTGCGCCGCGGCGGCCTCATTGTCGGTCAGCTCTCCGAGCGCACGGCGGATTCCGAGCCATGGGAGGTTGAGGTCGTCCTGGTAGACGATCGTTGAGATGCGCGGGTTCATCTCGAGCACCGCGTCGCCGATCAACTGCAGGTTGAAGAAGCCCTCGAGGCCGAAGCCAGCGACGAGCGTCTCGGCCACCTGCATCAGCTCGGGCGCGTCGAGCGTCTCGAAGCGCATGGCGAGACCGGCGCGCATGGCTTCGCGTGTCTTCGGATGGCCCAGCACGATGCGGCCGGCCTCGGCATAGCCGTCGACGGTGCGCTCGAGGCCGGTCACGAGCTCCATCACCAGGAGCTCGGTGTCGTCGTCGCCGAGGATGCGCTCGACGTCCTCGAGTAGAAGTGGCATCGCGCCGGGGCGCTCGTGCAGCAGCTGGTGGCGGGCATCGACGTTGGCGGAGATCACGTGGAAGCCACGCGAGCCAGCCGCGACAACGGGCTTCATGCACACGTCGGTGCCGGGGTAGCCAAGCTCGCGTGCTGCGGCTGTCACCTCAGCGCCGCCGCGCGCCACGCGGAAGGCCGGAGCGCGCACGCCCAGTTCCTCGCAGAGTGCGAGCGTGGCGTGTTTGCTGTCGGCGGCCCGGACGGCGTCGGGCGACGAGCAGATCAGCGCGATGCCGGCGGCCTCGAAGTCGGCCCGCATCTCCGCCAACCCCTCGAGGTCGAACGACGCCTGCGGCAGCACGACCCTGGCGCCCTCGCGCTTGGCCAGCTCGAGGATCGCGGGCCCGAAGGCCGGGTCGGAGCCGGCGGGCACGGTGCTGAAGACGTCGCAGTGAAAGCGCCCGACGTTCTCCTCGCGGAGGTCGGTGCCAACGAGGCGCACGGGGCGCTCGCCGTTTTCCTTCAGCGCGCGTAGGAGTGCGGCCGAGCCAGGCGAGCCGACGGCAGTGACGAGGATGGTCAGCGGCTCAGTGCTCATAGGTCGAGGTTGTCCTTGCGCAGATGCTCGAGGCGACGCGCGCGGTCGCGGTCGAGGAAAGCCTCGGCCGTCGCGGCCATGCCGGTCGTACCGCCCATCCAGAGCACGGGGTGGATCAGCAACTGCAGCCAGGGAAACCGTGCGATAGCGAGTTCTTCGACGGGATCGCCGCGTCGCCACGACTGGTTGGAATCGGAACGGTACGTCCACGTGAAGTCACCCGTGAAGCGCGGTTCCATCACGTTGACCCAGCCCGGGACGGCGTCGGCCATGTACGCAGGATCGGGGTTGTGCCACGCCATCACGGGGTCGAAGCCCACGTCGACGATCGGGTCGATATGGGGATGCAGCGCGTGGTGTCCGACCCAGTGGCCAAGCTCGCGCAGACGCGCGACGGCGGCGAGGCCGGCAGGAGAGGCGAGGTTGTAGAAGTTGCTGCGTGTCATCAGCAGGTACGTCGCCTTGATGCCGTGCGCGTGCTCGAGCTCGGCCATCGCGATCGCGTCCTCGAGGGAGACGTCGATGTCGTGGCGTAGGAACAGCATCTGCTCGGCGGGCCGGTCTACCGTGAACGTGCGGAGGCGGTAGCGGCCGGCCTTGATCGCCTCGAGCAGCTCGACGTAGCGGGCGGGCGAGAACTCGCTCACGCGAGGCCCTCGCGTTCGCGGGCGATCTGATCGGTCCAGGCGGCAGCTGCGGCGGCAGGCTCCATCGGCTCGATGATGACGTTCAGGGCGGCGAGCGCATCGGCGGTACGCGCGTCGAGTTCGGCGTCGGAGGCGGCGGTCATCAGCAGCACACCGAGACGACCGGAGGCCGACCACAGCGGTGGCGCAATCTGCCCGGCGTGGTGGAAGAACCCGACCTCGTGCACGCCGGGCAGCGTGCGGACGTTGCCCTCGTCTGCCTGCACGATCCGACCCGGCGCGTCCGGGATCACAAAGCGGGAGTGGCCAAACGGCTCGGGCATCGGGCGCGGCGACAGGTTCTCGCCGTCGAGGTTACCGAGGGCCGCGTCGAGCACGGTCTCCATCAGGTCGACGCCCACCACGAGCTGCGCCAGCTGGGCGTCGCTGCCGCCGCCGAGACGCGCGCCGCACTCGATCATGCGCGGACCGGTTCCGTCGAAGCGCACCTGGGCGTAGACGGGCGCTGCGTCGATACCGATCGCCATCGCCGCCTGCCGGACGACGTCGATGATCGTCGCGACGTCCTCGTCGGAGCGGCCGCAGGGATAGCGGTGCGCGACGCAGATGCCAACCGCTGGCTCTGGCGCCAGATCGCGGAGCGTGACGGTGACGGGGTGGAAGACGCCACCGAGGACGAAGGCGTTGACGGTGTACTCGCGCCCCGACAGGTGCTCTTCGACGATCAGCTCGCCGGTGCGCGACTCGCGGACCGCGTGCTCAAACGCGGTGGCCACGTCGTCGCGCGATTGCACATCGCTGACGCCCCGCTGGGCGGCGCCGTCGGTGGGCTTCATAATCACGCGCGGGCCGAGCTCGTCATACGCGGCGAGCGCGTCGTCAAGCGTGCGCGCGGCGGCAAAGCCGGCGGAGGGGACGCCGTGGTCGCGGTAGAGCCCACGCTGCACGACCTTGTCGGTCGCGGCCAGCGCCGCTGACACGGGCAGGCCTGGGAGCCCGAGCGCCTCGGCCAGACGTGCTCCCGGCACGACAGCCTGCTCCGAGCCCATCGAGCACACGCCGATCGCCTGGATGCCCGCGGCCTCGAGCGCACTGATCGTGGCGGGCACGTCGGAGAAGTCCTGGTGGACGAAAACGTCGGCGTCAGCTGCCGCCGGACGATCGGTGCGGCCATCGACGACGCACGTCAGCAGGCCTCGCTCCTTGGCGCGGCGGATCAGCGGTCGCTGCGAAAGCCCGGCGCCGAGAACGACGAGGGCGGCCTCGCTCACTTCGCGGCGGAGCCGGCCTCCGCGCGATACCACTCGATCGTGCGCAGCAGACCCTCATCGAGATCGACCTTCGGCTCCCACTTGAGGAGCTCGCGCGACTGCGTGATGTCGGGGATGCGGATCTCGACGTCGGTGTACTCGAGCGGCTTGAAGACGATCGGCGACTCGGACCCGGCCAGGCGCTTGATGCGCAGTGCGAGGTCGTAGGTCGTGCAGACGCTGCGCGGATTACCGATGTTGAAGGACTGGCCGATCGCGACGTCGTTCTGGAGGATCTCCATGACCGCAGCGGCGATGTCGTCCATGTAGCACCAGGCGCGAATCTGGGCACCGTCGTTATGGACGGTGATCTCCTCGTTCGCAATCGCGTGGCGTACGAAGTGGTGGATCGCGCCGACGCCAATCTGGTTCGGGCCGTAGATGTTGAACGGGCGCACGACCGCGACGGGGACGCCGTACTCCTCGAAGTACGCGTGCAGGAAGAACTCGCCGGCGAGCTTCGAAACGGCGTACGACCAGCGGGCCTCGCCGACCTGGCCGCCCGACATCTCGTGCGTCTCCTCGACCTTGTACGCGTGGCGGCCGAAGACCTCACTCGTCGAGAAATCGACGAGGCGCTCCAGCTTGTCGCCGAGTCCCTGGGCGACCTCCGCGACGTTCGCAGTGCCCATCAGGTTCACGCGCATCGTGCGGACCGGGCTCTTGAGCACCGTTGCCACGCCGGCGATCGCCGCCATGTGGATGATGTGCGTGGCGCCGTCAGCGGCCCCGCGCATGTGCTCGAGGTCGAGGATGTCGCCCTGCACGAACGTCACGTTCGGATGCTCGGCGAGGTTCGTGTGCTGCAACGCGTTGTTGTGAAGGTTGTCGTAGAGGACAACCTCGTTCTCGTCGGCCAGCAGCCCGGCGATGGTGGTTCCGATGAAGCCGGCACCGCCGGTCAGGAAGACTCTCTTGCCCTTGATCACCCGCGGAGTGTATCGGTTCGGGGGAGACGGCAGATCCGCCTGCGACGATGGGAGGATGCTCCAGACCCTTCAGGTGGATGCGGGTTCGCAGGCCGGACTCGTTCCGTTCGAGGTAGAGGATCTGCAGGGTATCGTCGACGCCAGCGCGTCGGTGATCTGGGTTGACGCCTCCGATCCAACCGCTGAGGAGTTGCAGGCGCTGGTCGCGGCGTTTGGATGGCCTGAGCACGTCCTTGACGCGCTCGAGGACAGCGAGGCCCGCCAGCGATTTCTGCAGATGGGCGAATGGTCGGCGATCGCGACGGTCTCGCCCGTGGGTGACGGCACCGGCATGATCGCCATCAGTGGTACCCGCGCCGTCACGCTACGTCGGAACTGGGGCGTGGATCTGGCGGACACCGCGCGCGACGTCACGCACTGGCCCGATCCCCAAGCCGGCGGGATGATCGTCGCGTGCGTCCTGCTTGGCCACCTTGTTGAAGCCTACGAGGACGCCTGCGGCGACCTCGAGGAGCGTCTGGTCGAGCAGGAGATGACGGCGCTGGAGGCGATGAGTGCTGACGACCTCATACCCACGCTCCGCGAAGCGGTGAAGCTGCGAGGCGCCGTTGGTGATCTTCGTCGCCGGTCCAATCGGCTCCGAGAGGTGATGGGTGCCGTCATTCGTCAGGAGCTTCTCAATCGTGCGCACGGCGATGCGGTGGACCTCGATCTCCGCGACATCTATGACCACCTCCTACGCGTCCATGACGATCTCGATTCCTTTAGCGACCGTTTGATTGCACTGCAGGATGCGCGCCTCTCGCTGGTTGCGTTCAAGCAGAACGACATCGTGCGCAAGATTTCTGGCTGGGGTGCCGTGCTGCTGATTCCGACGATCACGACCGGGTGGTTCGGGCAGAACTTCTTCAATCTCCCGTTCATCAACGACCCTTCGGGTGTGTACATCAGCCTGGGCATCACCATCGGTGCCATGTCGCTCGTGGTCTTCGGACTGCGGCGCGCCCAGTGGCTGTAGCGACCGTGGCGTACAGCGTGCGCGGCAGGCGGCAGCGATACACGTCGAGCATCCGCTCGGCCACGGCGACATGGCCGTGCGCCTGCTCGACGTAGGCACGCGGGGCGCGGCCGGTCAGGAGGACTCTCTCGCCCGGAATCACGCGCGGCGTCCACCGGGTTGGCCTGCTCGGAGGCTCTAGGCGGTGCGCCAGTCTTCGACGATCAGGCCCGGGACGCGCATAAAGTCACGAACGTCGGACGTGACGACGACGGCATCGTGTTCCAGCGCCGTCGCGGCTATCAGGCGATCCGATGTGCCGATCTGTGTGCCGGCTCGACGAAGCATGACGTTGAGGAGTCCGGCCCGTCTTGCGGTTCTCGCATCGAGGGGGAGTTCCTCGATGGGTCGCAGCAGGAGGTCGACGGAGAAGAGTTCCTCATGCGTATTGCGCGCAAGCGCGGCGCCGGTGATGAGTTCGCCGGTCGAGATTGAGCTGACCACAAGTTGGTTCGGTGAGGTCGCCCGAAAACGCTCGGTCACGCGGGCTTCGCCACGGAGAATGTCGACCAGTACGGATGTGTCGAGCAGGTGCTTCACGCCCAAGGCTCGATCGGCGGTTCTGGCGGCTCGTCCGGTACCTGGAAGTCCGGGCAGCTGCCGCAGACCGCGTCGAAGTATCCCGGGGGCCACTGCGAATCGGTCGACTCAATCACGAGCTTGGCGAGGTAGCGACTGGTCGTGAGCGACTCGCGTTCTGCGCGCGCGCGAACACGTTCGGCCACGTCATCGGAAACGTAGAGGTGCAGTTGCGGCATGCTTCGAGCCTAGCACATAGTCCACATACTCATTGTGACCGCAACAAATCGAGACTGCGCTCAGGTGGCTCTAGGCAAGGCCGCGGCGGCGATACACGTCGAGCATGCGCTCGGCCACGGCGATGTGGCCGTGGACCTGCTCGACGTAGGCGCGCGAGGCGCGGCCGATCTCCGTCAGCCGCTCCGGCTCGCGCACGAGGCCGCGGATCGTGTCGGTCAGCGTGTCGCGGTTGGCGTTGACGAGCGGGATCGTCGTCCCGAAGGCATCCTCGGTGGCGGCGGCCGCTTCGTCATCGAGCCGTACGATGCACGGCTTGCCGAGCGCCATCGACTCGATCGAGAAGAGGCCGTACCAGCCGACGTTGAGCTGGTCGATCACGAGATCGGCGGCGGCGTAACGCAGGCGGGCCTGATCGTTCGGCGTGTTCTCGACGAGATCGAGCTCGATCGGTGCGCCCTCGGCCTTCAGCGTCTCGATGGCCTCGAGCACCGCGTCGGTGCCCTTCGAGCGGCGGCGCGATGGCGCGTGCACGATGCGGATCGTCTTGTCGGGCGTTGGCACGGCGGGCTGCCAGGTCTCGAGGTTGATGCCTGGGGGCACGACGTCGTACTCGGGCCACCCGGCGGCACGCGGCGCGCGCGGGAGGATCGCGTACGAGCCGACGATCGCGGCATCGGCGTGGCGCAGCGCGTAGTCCCACTTCGAAACGGGGGCATCGCGCAGGTCGGAGCCCCAGAAGTGGAAGACGCGGCCCTTACCAAGGCGGCCGAGCACCGGCAGGTTCACGCGCTTGGGCACGATCGTCACGCCGAAGTGGAACTGGAAGATGTCGTAGTCGGGGATCGACCGCCCGAACGCCCAGGCCTGCTTCGGTAGGTTGAGTGCGAGATTGACCGGCCCGCCGCCCTGGCGCAGATGCAGGTTGATGTCCGAGCCATCGCGGAACGGCTGCTTCGTAAAGACCATCAGCCGACTCTCGCAACCGATCGCGTTGAGTCCCGCGCTGAGCGCCTCGGGACCGCCGGCGATGTTGAGTGGGGCGTGGAGGATGCGGGGGGATCCGGGCATGGGGACATTATGGGCCCGGACCCATAGGGAAGATTCGCCAGGTGATGCTTGATCCCGAATCACGTGCGGGGTCCGGGCCCATAATGTCCGAGTGCCCGGATCCCGGGGTGGAGCAGGCCAGGCTCGTGGCTCTCGTCTTGCCCGCGTCGGCGCCATCCGTGATTGCGGCCCGGCGCCACGCGCCTGCGGCGCGTCGGTCGGTCATCGTGGACATTCTGGGCCCGGACCCCGCCCGTGATTCGGGATCTGGCCGCCGCGAGTTCGGATCGTG
>JBAXNN010000026.1:0-11229 GCA_037133755.1 Thermoleophilia bacterium | reverse complement strand
TCGTTGTACTTGAGCTGGATGTCGCGGCGACGCTGCGTCTCGCGCACGGCGCCCTTGATGGACTCCGTCTCCTTATCGCCGTACATGATCACGCGCCCGTTCACGTTACGCGCGGCACGTCCGATTGTCTGAATCAGAGCCGTCTGACCGCGCAGGAAGCCCTCCTTGTCGGCATCGAGAATCGCGACGAGCGAGACCTCCGGGAGATCGAGGCCCTCGCGCAGGAGGTTCACGCCGACGAGCACGTCGTACTCACCGAGGCGCAGGTCGCGGATGATCTGGATGCGCTCGAGCGTGTCGATCTCCGAGTGCAGGTAGCGCGTACGCACACCGTTCTCGATCAGATAGTTCGAAAGGTCCTCCGCCATCTTCTTGGTCAGCGTGGTGACGAGGACGCGCTCACCGGCCTGTTCGCGCAGCCGGATCTCTCCGAGCAGGTTGTCGATCTGTCCCTCGGTCGGCCGCATCTCGACGACCGGATCGATGAGTCCGGTCGGTCGGATGATCTGCTCGACCACTCTCCCCCCCTCGCGTATCTCGAACGCACCGGGAGTAGCCGAGACCAGAATGCCCTGGCCGATCTTCTCCAGGAACTCGTGGAACTGCAGCGGGCGGTTGTCGAGGGCCGAGGGCAGACGGAACCCGTGGTCAATCAACTGGTTCTTGCGGGAGCGATCGCCCTCGTACATGCCGCCGATCTGCGGGATCGTCTGGTGCGACTCGTCGATGAACAGGAGGAAGTCACCGGGGAAGTAGTCCATCAACGTGAACGGCGCCGACCCCGGCGGTCGTCCCTCGAAGATGCGCGAGTAGTTCTCGACGCCGTTGCAGTAGCCGAGCTCGCGCAGCATCTCCAAGTCATACTCCGTGCGCTGGCGGATGCGATGTGCCTCGAGCAACTTTCCGTCCTGCTCGAACCGATGGGCGCAGTCCTCCATCTCGCGCATGATCTCCTGCGTTGCGCGCTCGATCGTGACGGGGTCGGTCACGTAGTGCGTGGCCGGATAGACCACGAGCTCGTCGAGCTTGCCGAGGACCTCTCCGGTGAGGGGGTCGTAGTGCGTGATCGCCTCGACCTCGTCGCCGAACAGCGACACGCGATAGGCGGTCTCCATGTAGGCCGGCTGCAACTCGATCACATCGCCGCGGGCGCGGAAGCGGCCACGCCCAAGCGCAGTGTCGTTGCGGCGATACTGAATGTCGACCAGCGAGCGCAGCAGCGCGTCGCGTCCCCCCTCCGTCTCGCCGCCCACCTTGAGGATCAGGAGGCGCTCCTGGTACTCGTCGGGAGAGCCGAGCCCGTAGATGCAGGACACTGACGCGACGATGATCACGTCGCGCCGACCCAGCAGCGAGGCGGTCGCTGCGTGGCGCAGACGATCGATGTCGTCGTTGACGACCGCGTCCTTCTCGATGTACGTGTCCGTGGTCGAGATGTAGGCCTCGGGCTGGTAGTAGTCGTAGTACGAGACGAAGTACTCGACGGCGTTGTCGGGGAAGAACTCGCGGAACTCGTTGCAGAGTTGCGCCGCGAGCGTCTTGTTGTGGGCCATCACAAGCGCGGGACGTTGCAGACGCTCGATGGTGAAGGCCATCGTGGCCGTCTTGCCGGTACCCGTTGCGCCCAGCAGCGTGGCGAAGCGCTCTCCACCCTCCATCGCTGCACAGAGGCTGTCGATGGCAGCCGGCTGGTCGCCTTTCGGCTCGAAGGATCCGGCAAAGCGAAACGGCGGCATGGCCGTAAGCCTACGCGTCAGACGTCGCGGCTGAAGAGGTCGTCGATCGACTCGCGGCGGGTGATCAATCGCGTTGACCCGCCCTCGACCAACACAGCGGCCGGCCGACCGAAGAGGTTGTAGCTGTGCGCCATGGTCTGGTGATACGCACCGGTAGCGGGGAAGGCGACGATGTCGCCGACTGCTGGGGTCGGCAACGCAATGTTCTCGGCGAGGACGTCAGTGGACTCGCAGTGGCGCCCGGCGATCCGATACGACCCTGAAGGAGCATCGGTCGGGCGAGCGGCGAGTACCGGCGCATACGTGGCTCCGTAGAGTCCCACGCGCATGTTGTCGCCCATCCCGCCGTCAACGGCGACCCACGTGCTGCCGTCGCCAACCGTCTTCATGCCGATCACCGTGTACAGCGTCACCCCCGATTGCCCGATGATCGATCGTCCTGGCTCGACGATCACCTCTGGCACCGGCATGCCCTCCTCGGCGCACACCGTGGTGATCGCCTCGATCAGGTTCCGGGTGTGCTGGCCGGGATCGGGCGCGTCCTGGTCCGGCGTGTAGCGGATACCGAGTCCGCCACCGAGATCCAGCACCTCGAGCGGGATGCCCTCGGCCTTCGCGAAGGCCGGCAGCCAGCGCGCTGCGGCCACGAGTGGCTCTGCCTCGAGGATCTGCGATCCGAGGTGCACGTGCAGGCCGCGGCCCACGAGACCCTCGGGGAGCGTGCGCAGCAGCTCGGCGCCCTCGGCAGGCGTCACACCGAACTTGGAGCCATGGTGACCCGTCGCGATGTGGCGATGGGTGTTGACATCGATACCCGGGGCGATGCGCACGAGGACGTCCTGCGTGTCTCCGCTCTCATGGCAGATGGCAGACAGTCGCTCGGCCTCATCGCGACCGTCGAGCACGATGAAGCGCGCACCGGCCTCCACGGCGGCGCGCAGGTCCTGCTCCGACTTCGCGTTGCCGTGGATCACGAGTTCGCTCCCGGGAATACCAGCGCGTTCAGCGGCTGCGATCTCGCCGGACGAGGCGCAATCTGCCCCGATGCCCAGTTCGTGGATCAAGCGCAGAATGGCCAAAGTGCTCTGCGACTTGAGGGCGAAGGAGGCATGGCCGCCATTCGGTGCCGTCGCCAGAGCGTCAACCACCGCCCTTCCCCGGGTTCGAATAGACGCGGCGTCGTACACGTACAGCGGCGTGCCGTACTCCTCTGCGATCGCCGTGAGCGCGACGCCGTCAAGCGCGATTCCTGCGGGGCCAACCGTGGCCGTGTCGGGAAACGGCAGCAACGCCGTCGGGCGGTCGCTCACGGTGCGGGCGCGCTGGTGGCGCGGGTCGTGGCAATCAGGTCGGCGAGCTCGGCCAGCTGCTCGGTGACGCGTCCGGGCATGCCCGGACCCTGTCGCGCAGCAATGGCCTCTTCCGGCGTCGGCGAATCGAAGCGCTCGCCCGCCGCGATGCGCGTGGCGACCTCCGTGTGAGCGTCGCGGAAGGGCATTCCGCCGCGCACGAGCGCCTCGGCGACGTCCGTGGCGACTGTGGTGCCGTCTGCTGCGGCGGCGCGCATCTTGGCGCCGTCGATTGTCAGTCCCTCGTACGCGAGCTGCAGGAGACGCAGCACGCCGATGGTCGCATCGACCTGGGCGAACACGCCTTCCTTGTCTTCCTGAAGATCGCGGTTGTACGTGAGCGGCAGGCCCTTCATAGTCGCGAGCAGTCCCGTCAGGCGACCGATCGCCGTACCCGAGCGGCCGCGTGCGAGCTCGGCGACGTCTGGGTTCTTCTTCTGCGGCATCATCGATGAGCCGGTGGCCACGTCGTCGGCGAGCGCAGCCCAACCGAACTCCTGCGAGGTCCACAGGATCAGCTCCTCGCCCATGCGCGAGCAGTGCACCAGGCAGAGAACGCACGCGTACAGCAGGTCGGCTGCGAAATCACGATCGGAGACCGCGTCGAGCGAGTTGGCGAAACTGGTACGCATGCCGAGATCGGCGGCGACGCCGACGGGATCGAGCGGCAGGCTGGAGCCGGCCAGTGCGCCGGCACCGAGCGGCGAGACGTTGGCGGCCTCTTGGGCAGCAGCAAAGCGCTGGATGTCGCGCTGCAACGCCCAGGCGTGCGCGGCGACGTGGTGCGCGAGCGGGACAGGCTGCGCACGCTGCAGGTGCGTGAAGGCGGGCAAGACCGTGTTGCCGTCGCGCTCTGCCACGCCGAGCAATGCCTGCTGGAGGTCGGCGACCGCAAGCTGCAGCCGGTAGGCATGTGCGCGACACCAGAGCCGAAACGCCGTGGCCACCTGATCGTTGCGCGAGCGGCCAGCGTGCACGCGACGACCCGTGTCACCGAGCATGGCGACCAGCTGACGCTCGATCAGCGAATGCACGTCCTCATCGGTGGCGCCGTCGTCGATCGCCACTTGGCCGAGTGCATCCTCAATCTGGGCGGCCTCGGCGGCGGGGATGATGCCCTGTCGTCCGAGCATGCGGACGTGGGCCTGTGATGCGGCAACGTCGTAGGGCAGCAACCGCTGATCCACGTCAAGCGACTGCGTCAGCGCCAGGACATCAGGATGCAAGCCACCCTCGAGCCGTCCGCTCCAGAGCGGCCCACCTGCCTCGGTTCCCGCCATACGACTAGTCGTCGTGCTTGAGGAAGCTCGGCACGTCGATCGCGTCGTCGTCGACCTCAAACGGCGTGGGCGCCGGGATCTCGAACTCACGCGTCGAGAAGGCGCTCAGGCCCTCCGAGCGAGGCTCCGAAACAGGCCGATCGTCGCCGAGCGGGCGGCGCGGCATCGGTGCGGGCTTGCGATCGAACCCGGTAGCCACGACCGTCACGCGGATGTGGTCCCCCATCGACTCGTCGATGACGCTCCCGAAGATGATGTTCGCGTTCTGATCGGCGGCGTTCGCCACCACCTCAGCGGCGTCGTTCACCTCGAAGAGGCCGAGATCCGGTCCGCCCGTGATGTTGAGCAGGATGCCCGTGGCGCCCTCGACGCTGGACTCGAGCAGCGGCGACGAGATCGCGGCGCGCGCGGCCTCGCCGGCACGGCGGTCGCCGGCGGCCTGACCGATTCCCATCAGGGCGGTGCCGCTGTCGCGCATGATCGTGCGGATGTCGGCGAAGTCAAGGTTGATGAGGCCAGGGATGGTGATCAGGTCGGTGATGCCCTGGACGCCCTGGCGCAGGACGTCGTCGGCCATCTGGAACGCGTCGACGATGGAGGTGCGGCGCTCGACGAGGTTGAGCAGGCGATCGTTCGGGATCACGACGATGGTGTCGACGTGCTGTGCCAGCTCTTCGACGCCACGGTCTGCCTGCTCGGAGCGGCGGCGACCCTCGAACCCGAACGGACGCGTGACGATACCCACCGTCAGTGCTCCCTGCTCGCGGGCGACCTCGGCGATCACGGGCGCAGCTCCTGTACCGGTGCCGCCGCCCTCGCCGGCCGTCACGAAGACCATGTCGGCGCCACGCAGGGCCTCCTTGATCTCCTCCTTGCTCTCCACCGCGGCCTCGCGACCAACGTCAGGGTTCGCGCCGGCGACAAGGCCGCGCGTGATCTTCGAGCCAAGCTGGATCTTGATGTCGGCGTCCGTCATCAGGAGTGCCTGCGCATCGGTGTTCGCGGCGATGAACTCCACGCCACGAAGACCCGCGTCAACCATGCGATTCACGGCGTTCGTACCGCCGCCACCAACACCGACGACCTTGATCACCGCCAGATATGCCCCGCCGTCGCGCATCGCCATGATTTCCTCCGACCCTTTACGTCTACTTGAGGTGAAGACCAGTTCCCTAAAACACGAAAGGCCCGCCGCCGAGGGCGGGAGCCGCTCTGGAGTGTAGCCGAATCAACGACGGGGAACAACACTCCGGGCTCAAGGTGCCGCTGATGGTCATGACGGTCCCCCTTCCCCGAACGTTGAGCCTAGCCAAAGAGCGTGTGAATGCTCTCCGCCGGCGAGGCCGAGCCGGTGCTTCCTGCGGCACCACCGGAGGCGTCGGCCACGATCGCTGGTGCCGTGGGCGGCGGCGCGTTGGCCGTCAGCGGATCGGCAGCATCCTGGCGCAGAACGGGCGCCGCAGGAACGCTGACGTCCACGTACTGGACCGTGCCATCCGCTCGACGCAGCACCGAGCGGGCGACCTTCAGTTTGATCCCGACGTCCTCACTGTCGCCGAAGCGAATTGCCATGCCGTTGGCGGCGCGCGCCGTGAGACCGTCCTGCCCGAAGCCGATCACCTGGAAGCGGAGCCCACGTTGGGGTGCCGCCGCGAGCTTGAGCTCCTGGCGAACGCCGGCGCTGGTGACCGTGCCACCTACCCCGGGAATGTCTGCAGGCGCCGCGGCGATTACCGGCAGTCCAATCGTCCCGCGGGCCACGGGCCCGAGCACGCGCCCACTCGCCGAGAGCACGACGCGACCATCGGCCGTCGGCGCAATGGCAACCGCCCGCTCGGGCACAACGTGGATCTCAAGGGTGTTCGGAAACGCGCGATCGACGGTGGCCGATTGCACGCGCGGCAGCGTGGCGAGGGCGGCGGCCAGCGCGGTCGGATCCACCTCCAACATGCTGTGGCCTCCCGCCTGTTGCAGGACGGCGCGCTGGACGGTCGTCGTGGCCGTCCCGGCGCCCGTCACGTGGACCTGCTCGACATCAAAGGCCCCACTCGCGCTGATCAGCCGGTAGCCGAAGACGCCGAGTGCGCCAAGGCAAACGATGGCGAGCAGCACAACCGGAATCAGGGCAACGCGCGAGATCCCGGGCAATCGCCCACGCATGTCACCGAGTACCGCCTCCATTGGTGGACGTTCGCCTTGCATGGCCTCAGTCCTCCGCAGACCGCTCTACGACACGAAGGAGACGTACACGAAGCCGGCGACGACACCGAGAAAGGCGACGCCGGCGAGCATGAACCCGCGCAGGATCTCCACCGGCTCCCGTTCCTCATCGCGCGGAATGATGTTCCAGCGCCAGCCGACGACGGGAATCAGCGCGACGATGAAGCAGCCGACTCCCGCCAGGATCAACCGTGCGTCCACCCCGCCCGCAGCGCCAAACGCGAGCTCGAGACAACGAGCAAAGCCGATCATGAAGAGCACGGGCCAGAACCACAGCACGGCCATCATCGGCCACGTCTTGGGTGCGATCACGAGATACAGGAACGCGGCAGGCACGAGTATGGCAACGGTTTTCCATACCGCTGCCGGCGGATGCGGGCAGAGCCCCGTGGGCCGGAGCGCCCCGTAGTGCAGGCAGTACCCAAACCAGCCCGTGTTGCCGTGGATCGTGATGTACGTGGTTGCCATGCAGGCGCCCACGAGGAAGATGAGAAACAGGGAAAGGGCGATGCGCATCAGTAGGACCGAGCTCCTCCGTAGATGTTGCCGGGCGGGTCGGTCATGAGCGGCAACCGCCTGCCACGAACGGCCTCGAGGTTTCAAGAGGTTGATGCTCGCTTTGGCCGGCGCGGAGATTGCATCGGCGCGCAGCGAGGACGGCAGCTCCACGCAGGCGCTCCAGTTTGCCGACGAGCGTCGCACCAGACGAAGCGGGCGATGGGTCTCGAACCCACGACCTACAGCTTGGGAAGCTGTCGCTCTACCAACTGAGCTACGCCCGCGTGGAAGGCGAGGATAGCACCGGACCGCCCGCCGTTCCCTCGGCGCAAACGAAAAACGGGAGGTACCGACCCGGAAAGCTCCGGTCGGTACCTCCCGTCGTTCGCAGACGATCTAGTAGCGGTACGTGTCGCTCTTGTACGGGCCCTCAACCGGGACGCCGATGTAGGCGGCCTGATCGTCACGCAGCTCGGTGAGCGTGCCGCCGAGTGCTGCGATGTGCAGCCGAGCGACCTTCTCGTCGAGGTGCTTGGGCAGGACGTGCACGCCAAGCGGGTACGCCTCCGTGTTGCCATACAGTTCGATCTGCGCGATCACCTGGTTGGTGAACGACGCGCTCATCACGAAGCTCGGATGACCCGTGGCGTTGCCGAGGTTGAGGAGGCGACCCTCCGACAGGACGATGATCGCCTTGCCGTCGGGGAACACCCACTGATCGACCTGCGGCTTGACGTTGACGCGCTCAATGCCCGGGTAGGCGGCCAGACCGGCCATGTCGATCTCGTTGTCGAAGTGGCCGATGTTGCCGACGACGGCGTTGTGCTTCATCTTGGCCATGTGCTCGACGGTGACGATGTCGCGGTTGCCGGTGGCCGTGATCACGATGTCGGCCGTGCCGATGACATCATCGAGGCGCACGACCTCATAACCCTCCATCAGCGCCTGCAGTGCGCAGATCGGATCGATCTCGGCGATCGCGACGCGCGCTCCCTGGACGCGAAGGGACTCAGCAGAGCCCTTGCCGACGTCGCCGTAGCCACAGACGACGGCGGACTTGCCGGCGAGCATCAGGTCGATGCCGCGGTTGATACCGTCGACGAGCGAGTGGCGGCATCCGTAGAGGTTGTCGAACTTGCTCTTGGTGACCGAGTCGTTGACGTTGATGGCCGGGAACAGCAGGCTGCCGTCCTCGAACATCTGGCCGAGGCGCAGCACGCCCGTCGTGGTCTCCTCGGTGACGCCCTTGATGCCCTCGCTGATCGTCGTCCACTTCGACGGCTCGTTTGCGACCGACTCCTGCAGCAGCGTCAGGAAGACCTGGAACTCCTCGGACTCGGCGTCAGCCGGGTTGGGCACGGCGCCGGCGAGCTCGAACTCGCGACCCTTGTGGACGAGCATCGTGGCGTCGCCACCGTCGTCGAGGATCATGTTTGGGCCAGCCTCGGGCCACGTCAACGCACGGTCGGTGCACCACCAGTACTCGGTGAGCGTCTCGCCCTTCCAGGCGAAGCACGGGATACCGCGGGGCTCATCGACGGTGCCATGCGGCCCGACGACGACAGCAGCGGCTGCCTGATCCTGGGTCGAGAAGATGTTGCAGCTGGCCCAGCGGACCTCGGCGCCGAGCGCGACGAGCGTCTCGATCAGCACGGCCGTCTGGATCGTCATGTGCAGCGAACCGGTGATGCGAGCGCCGGCGAGCGGCTGGCTGGCGCCGTACTCCTCACGGAGCGCCATCAGGCCGGGCATCTCACCCTCGGCGATCATGATCTCCTTGCGGCCCCATTCGGCCAGGGAGATATCGGCAACCTTGTAATCGGCGGCGGTCAGGACGGGCGCTGCGGTGCTGCTCATGGACGCTCCTTGCGACGTGAGACGGGGAGGAAGACGCGCGTAGGCGTCTTAACAACTTTTGTGCTGCAGATTATACATCGCAGCATTCTGCGCCTCGGCCGATACCCCTCGTCAGAGCACGAGCACGAGATGCTCGAGCGCGACGTCATGCCCATCGAAATGGGCGCCAAACGGATCAATTTCACGTCGCACGAAGCCCAGACGTCCATACAGGCTCCACGACGGATCCTCGTTCTCGACGACCTCGAGGTAGACCGCTCGCACTTCCAGCGCTCGCGCCCAGTCGAGGGCGGTTGAGACCATCTGGCGCCCCACGCCGCGGCCGCGGTGCGCCGGATCGAGCCAGACGCCCCACAGCGTGGCGCGATGGCGGCGACGCTGGCCGATCTCGCGGGCGATTCCGGCCATACCAACCGGGCGCCCCTCATCGAGCGCAACCATGATCAACTGGTCGCCCTCCCCCGTGCTGGCAGCTGCGCGCGCAGCCCAGACATCGGCCGGATCGGCCGCTACCTCATCGAACGTCTCGAGAAATGCGGCAGGGGCGCTCTTGAGCGCCGCCAGGCGCACCTCGCGCAGCAGCTCGCCCTCATCCGCCTGGATGCTGCGGACGTCGATCACATGCGGTCCGGTGCGTTCACGCCGATCAGCGCCAGCGCGCGCTGCAGCGCCTCGCGCGTGGCGCGCACTGCGCTCAGGCGGAAGGCTCGGGTGTCGGTGTCCTCGTGCAGCACGTAGAGATCGTGGTGAAAGGCGTGGAAGTCGGCCGCCAGCTCGTGGGTCCACGAGGTGATGCGGTGCGGTGCGCGAAGGTCCGCGGCACTCGCCACGACCTCGGGCCACTCCGCCAGACGGCGGACAAGGGCCATCTCCGGGCCCTCGGGAGCGTGCGTGCTGCCAACGCCCTCGACGACCACGCCCTCATCGGCGGCCTTCCGCTCGATCGACGCGCAGCGTGCGTGGGCGTACTGCACGTAGTACACCGGATTCTTGCTGCTGGCCTCAACCGCCAGGTCGAGGTCGATGTCGAGCGTCTGATCGTGCGACCGCTGCACGAGGAAATACCGTGCGGCATCAACACCAATCGCATCGGTCAGCTCCGTCAGCGTGATGACGTTGCCGCGGCGCTTCCCCATTCGCTCGCCCGACACCGTGATCAACTGATAGATCAGGCACTCGACGTGTTCGGGGTCGTAGCCGAGACACTGAGCCCCAGCCTTGAGACGCTGAATGTAGCCGTGGTGGTCTGCGCCCAGCACGTAGATGGCGTGGGTCGCCCCACGCTGGAACTTCAGGTCCACGTACGCCAGATCGGAGGCGAAGTAGGTGTGCTCGCCATCGGCCTTGAGCAGCACACGATCCTTGTCATCGCCGAAGTCGGTCGTGCGCAACCAGGTCGCGCCGTCTTCCTCGTAGATGCGGCCTTGGTCGCGGGCGCGGTCGATCGCAGCCAGCACGGCACCGCTCTCGTGCAGCCCCTTCTCACTCGTCCAGAGATCGAACTCGACCCGCATGCTGGCCAGGCTCGCACGGATGCGTTCGACCATCAGGGCGACGCCCTTGGCCACCCAATCCTCGAGCGGTGCATCATCGGGCAGGTCAAGCTCGGCAGCGATGGCTTGCACCTCTTCACCCGGATACCCGCCCTCGGGAATGTCGTTGCCGAGACGTCGCGCCTGCACGGACTGACCGAACAGGCCCACCTGGTTGCCGGCGTCGTTGATGTAGTACTCGCGCGTGACCTTCTCGCCCGTGAACTCGAGGAGGCGCGCGACGCTATCGCCGTAGGCGGCATTCCGCGCCGAGCCGATCGTGAGATCGCCTGTCGGGTTGGAGGAGACGAACTCGACGAGCGTTTCGACGCCGGGCGCAAACGGCTGCCGTCCAAAGTCGCTCCCGGCGGCCAGCATGTCGCTGAGGGCGTCGCGATACCACTGCTGACCGAGCCGAATGTTGATGAAGCCCGGACCCGCGATGTCGACGGAATCAACCCCGGCAATGGCGCCGATCGCGGTGGCGAGTTCCTCCGCGATCTCGCGGGGCTTCTTCGAAAGCACGGGAGCAAGGCGCATCGCGACGCTGGTCGCGTAGTCACCGTGCTCGGCATTCGCAGGACGTTCCAGTGCGAGGTCCGGCACCTCACCACCGGTCAGCGCGGCTACCGCTGCCGAGATCGAAGCGTGGAGGTCGCTGACGGGATCGCTCACGAGCGCATCGTGGCAAAGCACAACCGTCGCGGCGGCGGTGGGTCTAGCGGTGGTAGGGCAGTCCGCGATTGATGGTCAGCGC